>JAITJU010000179.1 GCA_031278735.1 Zoogloeaceae bacterium | reverse complement strand
CCCCCCGCACAAACACAGGACAGGCGTGATCTTTTGTTGCGCCAGCAAGTTGAGCGCGCGATAGCGCGGCAACGGCGCGGATGGATACTGGGGCGCGAGGGTGGACGCCCCTGGCTGCTTTCCCGCACGAAATACTTTTCTTCGACGCTGATTGCCTGTTTTTTGGTCGCGCTGCTCTCGCCGCTATTTCTGGCGATTGCGATCATCATCAAACTGACCAGCCCAGGCCCGGTGTTTTTCATCCAGCAACGCACCGGCTTTCACGGGCGCCGTTTCGGCATGATCAAGTTTCGCACCATGGTGGTCAATGCCGAGGCGCTGAAAGATTCCATGCGTCATCTGAACAAACACGGTCCAGATTCCGTGGATTTCAAGATCGATGACGATCCGCGCGTTACCCGCATTGGCGGTTTCCTGCGCCGCGCCAGTCTGGATGAATTGCCCAATCTGTTCAACGTGGCGTGCGGCCAGATGCGCATGGCGGGGCCGCGTCCCACATCGTTTCATGTGCGGGCATACAAGTCGCATCACCTTGGCCGTCTGAGCGTTTATCCCGGCGTTACCGGCCTGTGGCAGATTTCCGGTCGCAGCAACGTGGATTTTGAAGCGCGCGTCCTCCTCGATCTGCAATATATTTCCCGGCAAAGCCCGTGGCTGGACCTGAAAATTCTGCTCAGGACGCCTCTGGCGATACTTGGCGGCCAAGGCGCCTGCTAGCGATGAATGCCGCCGCGCTTTCCAATACCTTGCCGTTTTTTACGCCCAGCGAGAGCAACCTTGCTTCCACCGCGCTCAATCAGGATTTGAAGGTTTTGCTGCTTACCGCGGCGAACGTCGGCAGCGGCGTTACGACCAGCGCCATCGTGCTGGCCGGCGAGCTGGCGCGCAGCAGTCACGCGTCAGTGTTGCTGGTAGACTCCAGCCGTTCCGCCAACAACATTACCCGCCGTTTGGCGCTGGAGCATCATCCGGGATTCATGAATCTGGCGCAGACCGGTGAAGCGCCGGATATTGAAGCGTGCATCGTCCAGGCGGAAGATTTGTCCTGCGCCATTATGCCGCTTGGCCAAGAGCGGCGGCAGAGCGAGCGGTTGGAAGCCGGGCGCTTGCGCGGGCTGTTTGCGCGACTGGGCGAGCGTTACCGTTTCGTGGTGGTGGATGGCGACGCGGTATACGCCAGTCCCGATATCCTGACCATCAGCGCCCAGGCAAATGGCGTGATATTGGTGGTGCGCGGCGAGGAAACGCGCTGGGAAGTCGCGCAGGCGACCGCGCAACGTTTGGCGCAAGCCGACGCCAGGGTAATCGGCTGTATTTTCAATGCCCGCAAGTATTACGTGCCGAAGTGGGTTTACGACCACCTCTGATGACGGATAGCCCAATGATGAAGAAATCCGCTCTCTTCCCGCCTTCGCGCCTGATGATTCTCGCCGCTTGCGCCGCGAGTCTCGCGGGGTGCGTTACGACGAAAGCCTTCCGTACGGAGGTGCAGGTGCTTACCGCGCCCGCCGGGCAGGCGCAGGCCAGCGAGATCATTCCGGTCAGGCAGGTGCTGCGTCCGCTGGATGTGCTGGATGTCATTTTCCATTTCGATACGTCCGCCAGGGAAGCCTACCGCATCCAGCCCGGCGACCAGGTGTCCCTGAGATTCTTGACCGCCGAGGAATTCAGCGGCGCGCTGCAAGTGATGCCGGACGGCACGATCATGCTGCCGTATGCCGGGATAATCAAGGTCAGCGGCTTGAGCGTCGTGGACGCGCAACAGCTGATCCGGGAAAGATTTTCCCGTTTCCTGAAGCATCCCGAGATCGTGTTTTCCGTGCTGCGCCCGTGGGCGCAACTGGAAGAGCTGCGGCAGGCTCTGCTGCACCGGCAGACCGGCATGAGCCGCGAAATCACCGTCAGCGCCGATGGCCGCGCCAGCTTTCCGCTGGTGGGCGCCGTCGCCTTGCAGGGCATGAGCATCGAGGAACTGACGCAGTTTCTGAACGAACGCTATGCCGAATTGTCCGGCCAGGTTCACGTCGACGTCCTGCTGAAGTCCACGGTCGCCAATCAGGTCTTCGTGCTGGGCGCGGTCAACCAGCCGGGCGCCTATTCTGTCCGCCGCCCGATTTCCGTGCTGGAAGCCTTGACCCTGGCGCGCGGCACGCCGATCGGCGCGCGCCTGGATTCCGTGGTCGTCATGCGCCGCCAGGGCAACCAGGTGGAAGCGCGCCTGTATGACATCGAAAAGGCGCTCAGCGGTGATGCCGAACAGTTTGCCTATCTGCAGCCGGACGATCTGATTTATGTGCCCAAGACCCGTTTGACCCGAATCGGCGAAATCAGTCGTCAGCTTGCCGAAACCGTGTTGTTCAACGGCATTGGCTATAGCTTCACCTATCGTGACGACGACAAGGAAAGCCGCATTGATCGCTGAGAATGACGCATGAACAGAATGGAAAACTACCTGCGCGAATTTTTGCGCGTGCTGTTCGCCAATCGCCGCCTGATCAAGCGCGTGTTTCTGGTGTTCGCCGCCATTACCCTGTTGCTGCCCCTGGCGTTGAAGCAGAGCTTCGATATCACGGCGGAGGTCATCGTGCAGTCGAAAAAACTGCCGCAGACCGATCCCTCCAGCATGGGTCTGGTTTCCGATCCCGACCGATTCATCCCTTCCACGCTGACCGACATGGAGACCGAGATCAACATCCTGCGCTCCTTGACGTTGATTCGCCAAACGATTGCCGAGCTGCGCGACGAGGGAGGCTACCGCATCAAACCGGGCATTCTTGATCGCCTGCTGTTCAGCCCGTTGAAGCATTACATTGGCGATCCCCTGCGCATACACGCCATAAACCCGGCGCGCGCGCTGTTTGGACTGGAAATCGACCCGGTGCGCGACACCACGCTGGATGTCTGGACCGCGCAGGCAAGCGAAGATATGGATATCGACACGCTGGCGGGATCCAACGTCATTTCGGTTGTTTACCATTCGCCCGACCCGGCCCAGGGCACGCGCTTCGTTGAGCGCCTGCTGACAAATTACCTGAAGAACCGCCTGACCTTGCAGTCCAACGACCAGCCGCAATCGTTCTATGAACAGAAAAAAACGCAGTACAAGGCGCGGCTGGACGATCTCGAAGGCCAACGCCAGTCTTTGCTGACATCGATCCAGGCCTCCGACCCGAAAGAGGAAATCATTTTTCGCCTGAACGCCATCAACACCGAGGAACAGACGCTCAACATCTATCGTGACCGCGCCCTGGAAAGCAAGCGCTGGCTGGCTTATCTGGAAAAACAGCTGGCGTCCGCGCGCAAGGCCGAACTGACCGACTATTCCTTCCCGTTCTCCTTCGCCAACACCGTTGATAACGTCGCCTTCGAAGACCGTGAAATCAAGCGTTTGGGCGAACAATTGACCGAACTGGTCAGCCGTTACGGCAAGGCTATCGAGACCTACCAGGCGGACAGCCTGCCAATCATGGAACTGAGCGCCCAAATCGGCCACACCCGCGTACAGTTCCTGAAAGTGGTGGAAAACCGCATCCGCGAGCGCGGCAGCGATCTGGACATCATCAATTCGGTGATCGCGCAAAAAAGCGCGCGTGTCGATGAATACAAGACACGCGTGCGCCAGTTGCAGGAAGCGCAGGGCAAGTTGAGTCAGATCGACACCGAAATCGAGGCGCTGCGGCGGGCGTTTTTCACCTATACCCAGCGCTATGAGGAAAGCCGCGGCCAGGATATGATTGACGCGGCGCTTTCCAACGCGCGCGTCCTGAGTCATCCCTATGAACCCACGGAAGCCGCTTTTCCCAGACCCTTGCAGATCATTCCCCTGGGGTTGCTCACGGGCCTGCTGCTGGCGATCGCCTTGAGTTATGTGCGCGAATTTTTCGATCATCGTTTCAAATATCCGCTACAGGTTCAGCAACATCTTGGCCTGCCGGTGCTGATGGTGATCAACGCGGCGCGGGAAACGGCGGGCAATCCCCACCGGCGCTGGGGCTGGAAATGGTTTTGGCACTGGGCGCGACAGTAAGGCGATGACCTGGAGTGACGGTGTTGTCCACCTTGTTCATAGCGGCGGTTTCTACGGCGCCGAACGCATGTTGCTCGATCATTGCCTGCATGTGCCGGGACGCCACAAGGTAATCTTTCTCGACACGTCCGACGACGCCTTGCCGCAACGCTTTCTCGCCGCCGGCGTGACGTGCGCCAGCCTGTGCGGCCTCAAGGCGCTGATGGCGGAACTGCAAGGATGTCCGGGCTTGATCAACGCCCACAATTTCCGCGCCCAGGTGTTTGGCTGGATATGCGCCCGCCGCTTGCGCCTGCCGCTGGCGCTGACCCAGCACGGCTTCACGCCGCGCAGCGCCAAACAGCGGTTATATGCCTGGATCGGTCTGCGTCTGGGGATGAGCCGCCGGGTGCGCCGCATTGCCTGTGTGTCGCAAGGCATCGCCAGACTGCACGCGCGCGTCGGCGTGTCGACGGATAAACTCGAAGTCATTCCCAATGGTCTGCCCCAATGCCGGGGCGCGCCGCCGCCGCGCCAGGCTGCCGCGCCGCTCGTCGGATTCGTTGGCCGCCTGAGCGCCGAAAAAGGCCCCGATCTGTTTCTCGACGCCCTGATTCCCTTGTGCGCCAAATACCCCGATCTGCAAGCCGTGATGCTGGGCGATGGCCCGTTGGCCGCAAGCCTGCAAACGCGCGTCGCCGCCGCTGGATTGGGCGGGCGCATACGCCTGCCTGGCTACCAGCGCGACATGGAAGCCTGGTTTGCCCGCCTTTCCGTTCTGGCGCTCAGTTCGCGCACCGAAGGCACGCCCATGGTGTTGCTTGAGGCCATGCGCGGCGGCGTCCCGATTGCCGCCTGCGCGGTGGGCGGCGTGCCGGACATGATCGAGGATGGCGCAAATGGTCTGCTTGCGCCCCCTGGTGATGCGGTCCTGCTGTCGAGGCAAATCGAGCGCTTGCTCATCGACGCGGATTTCGCCGGGCGTCTGGCCGCCGCCGGACGCCTTCGCCAGGAACGCGATTACGATCTCGCAAAACTGGCGGCGCGCTGGCAGCGTTTTTACGCGCTTGTCCGGGAGGGCGCGCCATGCTGATTACGTCAATTTTCGGCTTGGTCGTCGCGTTTGTTTGCCTGGCCATGCTTGCCAGTTCCTGGCCTTACCTGGCGCCGCTTGCGGTTTTGGGTGTTTTTGGCTTGCTCGCGCTCGCGCGCCGTCCGGCCTGGGGCTTGCTCGGACTCGTCGTTCTGGCACCCTTCGAGGGCGTTTTCAGGGAAAGCTCTTTATCCGGCGCCAAGTTGATTGGCGGCGCGCTGATTCTCGTTCTCGCCGCGCAACTCCTGCTGCGCCAGCTGCCCGCGCGGCATTTGAGCAGCAATCTCTGGCGGCCTCTGGCGCTTTTCCTGTTCTGCATGTTGCTGAGCACGTTCTTTACCGACAACCTGTTGTTTTCCTTGAACAACTGGCGCGAGTTGCTGGTGGGGGCGAGCCTGTTCGTCATCACTTTGCTGGCGGGACGCGATATCGACCCGAAGATGCTGTGCCGCCTGATTGCGCTGAGCGTCGCGATCTCCGGATTGACCGCCATCGCTTCAATTGAAACGCGCTACGCCAATGGGCGCGCCATTGGCTTTTTGCAGGACGCCAATTATTTTGCCCTGTTGCTTGCCGTCGCCTTGCCTCTGGCCGCGCTGCTCGTCCTGCATGCGCGCGGGATGCTGCCGCGGCTCTTCTGGGCGGGCGTTTGCCTCATTCTGTTCGTTGGCATGATCAAGACCAATTCGCGTTCGGGTTTGCTGGTAGTGCTGTTGACGTGCGCCGTCGGCGCCTGGCAGCATCACGACAAATTGCGCCGGATACGTCCGCGCCACCTGGGATTCGTCATGTTTGGCGCGGCCATTCTGGCGCCGCTGGCGCTGGCCTCTCTGCCAGACGAATACGTCGAGCGCGTCAAATCCTTGAGCATACTCAAATCCAGCGCCGTCGCGCAGCGGGACGCCTCTCTGGGACGGCGCGCTTCCTATCTGCTGGTCGGCGTCCGGATGATCCGCGACAACCCGCTTCTGGGCGCCGGTCCCGGCGCCTTTCCATTGCATTACGGACGCACCGGTCATGCCAAGGCGTTTTCCGACGAAATGGGAGGGATCGACATATTGCGGCGCGCGCACAACACCTATCTGGAAATTTTCAGCGAGATGGGCATTCCCGCCGGTCTGCTCTTCGTCAGCCTGATTATCCTGGCTTTGCGTAACTTTGCCCGCGCGCGCGGCGTCTGGATGCAAAAAGGCAATCCGGAAAAGGCCGATCTGGCCGCGCACCTGGGCATGAGCCTGTTGGCGATGAGCCTGTTCATGCTGTTCCTGAGCGTACCCAATCACAAATATCTCTGGGCGTTGATCGCGCTCTCCAGCGTATTGCGCGCGCAAGCCGAGGAAGCGCCGCGAGAGGGAGGCACATGAAGATCAGCGTGGTGATTCCGATGTTCAATGAAGCGCGTCATATTGGCCGGACGCTCGCCAGTATTTGTCGCGCCGCCGACTGTGCCGACATCGAATGCGAGCTGTTGGCGGCGGATAACGGATCCACGGATGACGGCGCCCGCATTGCCGCCGCGCATGGCGCGCGCGTGCTCGATTGTCCCGGCGTATCCATCGGCGCGTTGCGTAATCGCGGCGCCGATCTGGCAACGGGCGACTGGCTGGCCTTCATTGACGCCGACATTGAAGTGCCGCCCGATTGGCTGGCGATCTGGCGGGGCATCCATGCCCGCGATGAGGCGGATGTGCTGGCGCTGGCGTGCGACACTCCCGCCGAAGCGCCCTGGTTCGCGCGCGTCTGGCAATATCGCGACCTTGCCGTCGGCCAACGCGACTGGCTGACGACGCAGAACCTGTGCATGGCGCGCTCCTGGCTTGAGCGCGTCGGCGGTTTCGACGAACGCCTGCGCGCAGGCGAGGACAAGGATTTCACCTTGCGCCTGCGCCGGGCGGGCGCTCGCTTGCTGAGCCTGCCCGCGCCGACGGTCATGCATTGGGGGTACGAGCGCAGCTGGCGGGAATGGCTGGGCAAGGAATATTGGCGGCAGAGCGGTCACCTGCAACTGATCGGGGCGGACGCCAGCCTGCGCGTGCTGCGCTTCCCGCTGCTTTGCGCGGGTGTGGCTTCATCCAGCCTGTTCCTCCTGGCGGCGGCGCTCATCTGTTCCCTGCCCGTCGCGCTGGCGTTGCTGCCGGGGTTGCTGGCGGCTTTCGGTTTCGCGCTGCGCCAGCGCGCATACCGCCATCCGATATTCATGGCGCAGCTCATGGCGCTGCATTGGCTGCGCCTGCACATAACCGCCCTGGCGCTGCTGTCGAGTCTGCTCGGGCGTCACGCCCGGAGGCCGGAACGTGGCTGAAGCGCTTTTCTGGTTTTTCCTCTTCCTGCCCTTTTGCGCCTGGGTTGGCTACCCGCTTGCGCTGGCGGCGCTTTGTCCGTTCATCGGCAAGCGCGAGACGCCGGAAGCCCAACCGCAATCGATCAGCATCATCGTCGCGGCGCATGACGAAGCGGCGCATATCGAACGGCGCCTGAGTTCCCTGCTGGCGGAACGGCATCCGGCGGCGCTGGAGGTCATCCTGGCCAGCGACGGTTCTGGGGACAACAGCGTGGCGATCGCGCGCGCGTTTGCCGATCCGCGCCTGAAAGTGCTCGACCTGCCGCGCCAAGGCAAGGCGGCAGCCCTGAACGCCGCCGTGCGCGAAGCCCGTCACGCCATACTGGTGTTTACGGATGTCGACAACCACTGGCAGGACGACACCCTTATGCATCTGCTGGCGCCTTTTGCCGACCCGGAAGTCGGCTGTTGCGCCGGCAACGAGCAGATTCCGTGTGCCGGGCGCGCCTTGAGCGTCGGCGACCGTCTCTACCGGCGCTACGAAAACTGGCTGCGCGGGATGGAAAATCGCGCCGGTTGCGTGCTTTCCGCCGACGGCGCGCTCCTGGCCTTGCGGCGCGAATTGTTCCAGCCCGTGCCCGCGGAAGTGACGGACGATTTTTTCCTCTGCACCTGCGCGGCGGCTGCCGGCAAGCGCGTCGTTTACGTCGAACAGGCGCGGGTGCACAGTTGCGGCGTGGATGAAACCGCCCGCCAGTTTCGCCGCCGGGTGCGGATTACTGTCGGCGGCCTGCAAAGCCTGGCGTCGCGCCGCAATCTGATGAATCCGCTGCGGCACGGTTTTCTCGCCATCGCGCTCATTTGCCACAAGGCGTTGCGCCGCCTCGCGCCGCCGCTTTTGCCGCCGCTCTTCCTTTGCAGCCTCATGCTGTGGAACGCGGGCGCTTTTTATCGTTTTGCCCTGATCGCGCAGCTGTTTGGTTATGCCTTTGGCGTCATCGGCCTGCTCGATCGCCGGGGGCGACTGCCGAAACCGTTTCGCCTCGCCGGTTTTTTGCTGGTGACGCTGGCGGGCATGAATGTCGGCCTATGGCAATTTTTACGCGGGCGGCGTTATGGCCTGTGGGTCCCGCAACGAAATTGTTGAACATGCCCCGCTTTTCCTTCCTGAAAAACCTCATTGGCCGCGCCTATCTTGCCCTGCCGGGCGGCGCTTTGCGCCGACACGGCGTCGTGTTGGGTCTGCATCGAGTAGTGCTCAGTGATGCGGAGGCGGCGTGGCCTCATTGTCGCGCGCTGTGCATGGGGCGCCAGGCGTTCGAGCGTCTGTTGCGCTGGCTCGGTCGACATTTCGAGTGCGTTCCCCTGGAAAGCCTGCTGGAATGTCCTGGCGGGAAGCGTCCGCGCATGGCGCTGACCTTCGATGACGGTTGGCGGGACAACGCCGAATTGGCTTTTCCGCTGTTGCAGCGTTATGAATTTCCAGCGAGTTTTTTTCTCTCCACCGATTTCATCGGCGGCGATGGCGGGCATCCTCCCCGATGCTTCTGGTGGGAGGCCATCGGCAAGGTTTTCTGGCAGACGCCGCAGTCTGCCGCCGCATATCGCGTGTGTGACGCTTTGCGGGCTTGCGGCGAGCCTGTGCCGCCCCTGCTGTTGTGCCCCGAAGCCAGCGAGCGGCGCAGCTGGGCTCTTGTCCGTTATCTGCGCGGTCTGTCGAAGTTGTCGCCGGAAAAGCTCGATGCGGTCGCCGCCCTGGCGCCCGCGCTGTCTTGTCCGATCACCCTGGATTGGGCGCAAGTGCGCGCCCTGGAAGATTCGGGACTGGCGCGTTTCGGCCCGCACGGCGCCAGTCACGCGATTCTCACGCGGCTGGACGCCGTCGCGCTGGAGCGCGAACTGGCGCGTTCGCACGCCGCGTTGCGCGCGCATTGCCGCCATCCCTTGCCGGTGTATTGCTACCCCAACGGCGATCACGACGACAAGGTGCGTTCCGCAGTCGCCGCGCTGGGCTATCGCCACGCGCTGACGGCGCGGCTTGGTTTGATTGGCCCCGGCAGCGATCCGCTGACGCTGCCGCGCATCAACGTCAGTCACGGCGGCAGCGGCCTTCTGGCACAGATATCCTGGCATTTGTTGCGGAGCGCATGGGCGTGAAGCGCGGCTCTTATCTCTGGAACATGGCGTTGAGCGTGGGAACCCGGGTGTTGATGACCGGCATTCGCCTGTTGCGCAACATTCTGCTGGCGCGTTTGCTCGGCCCTGCCGACCGCGGCTTGTTCGCGCTCCTGAACACCTTGCCGGACCTGATCGCCGCCTTTACTTGCGGCGGCCTCAATACCGCCGTCGGTTATCAGGCGGCGCGCCGTCATTCGATCAGCGTACTGCTTACCCAGATGCTGGTCTACGGCTGCCTGCCCGCCACTTTGCTGACGCTGGTCGGCGTGACGCTGCTGCGCCTGTTCGGCGGTGATTTCGCAACGACCCGGCAGCTTGCGGAGCAGCTGGGAATGCTGGCCTGGCTATTGTTGCTGGCCGTGCCGCTGGCGGTGTGCAAGGGCGGGATGCTGACCCTGCATAACGCCGATGGGCGCGTGGGCGTTTTCAACGTCTTGCGCCTCCTGGAATCCCTGGTGCCGCTCCTGCTGTTCATTGCCTTCTGGCTATTGTTGCCCAACGTGTTGACCGCCGCTCTGGCCAGCTGGCTGGTTGGGTTGTCGTGCGTGGCGGCGGTCGGCGTATGCTGGCTGGCGCGATTTCACCGGTTGCGGCTTTGCTGGCGACCGGATCAACAAAGGGAATTGCTGCACTATGGCGCGCGCAGCCACCCCGAAGTGCTGTTTCAGCAGATGTTGCTGCGCGCCGATTATCTGCTGGTGGCCGCCTTGCTGCCGCCAGATGCGCTGGGTCACTACGCCATGGCCAGCGCCGCCGCCGAATTGTTGCTGATCGTCCCCGAAGCGGTGACGACGCCGTTGATGAAGCGCCTGCTGCAACAAGGCGAAGGCATCACGGAACTCACGCAGCTGGCGCTGCGCCTGACGGCGGCGGTCATGCTGGGCGCTTGCGTCGGTATGGCGCTGGTCGGCGAATGGCTGATTGTCGTCCTGTTTGGCCCGGATTACGCGCCCGCTTATCCGGCGCTGCTGGCGTTGCTGCCGGGATTGTTCTGCCTCGGCTACGTCAGCATCCTGCGTCTTGACCTGCTCGGCAAGCAACGTCCCGGCAGCCTGTCGGCGATAACGGGCGGCGCGGTCGCGGTAAACCTGCTGCTCAATTTCTGGTCGATCCCGCATCTGGGCATTGCCGGCGCGGGCATCGCCTCGTCGGCGGCCTATCTTGTCGTTGCGCTTGCCATGCTGCGCCTGTATTGCCGGTTGAGCGGCGCGTCCTGGCGGCGTTCGTTGTTTCTGTTGCCCAGCGACGCGGCGCTGCTGCGCGCCCAGTGGCGCGTCTTGCGTCGGCAACGACGCGAAAGGAAAGGGGAAAGAGATGCCAAAAAATCGTGAGTCGTCCAGACTGGCGCGCGTTTTGATTGTCGGCGCGCTTTCCCTTTTCGTCCTTGCTTCGGCGTCTTGCGGCGCCAGCATGGAATGGGGGGATATACGCGACGGCAGTCTGTATTTGCTGCCGAAACAAGCCGGTTCCGCGCGGTTGAGTTGGAAAGCCGCATGGCAGGCCGACGCCAATCGCGAACAGATCCATCTGACGGACGGCGCGGGGCGTCTGCTGGAGCGGCTCGACATTCGTCCCGAACAGACGCGCGGCGAGCAGGTCTTCGCCCTGACGCCCGGCAAGGCCGATTATCGGCTGGGCATACCGGGCTACAGTTTTCGCGCTTATCGCGTTACGCACGATGCCGCCGTCGCCGCGCAATTCGAGCCCGCCAAGGTGCATTTTTCCATTGATGCGCCCCGGAACGCCGAATTCTATTTCCGCGTGGCGGCGGGCGCGAAGGCCACGCTCAACGGCAAGCATCACGGCGGCGTCAATGCGCTGCGGATCATGCGCCTGTCCGACGCCAGCGCCTTGCGTCTGGATTTGCGGGAACACGCGCAGTATTCGAGCTTCGACAGCCTGCCGCTGCCGACGTCGCGGCGGGATGAAATCTGGCGGCTGAATCTGGAGGGAAGCGGCAAGGCGGCTTTCTGGCTGGATGGCGCGGACAACCTGTTCGCGCAAAAGCCGGAACATCTGCATCCCCTGACGCGCCTGCCGGGCCGGGCGGCGTTGACTCTGCGCGAAGACAGTCCGGGGGCGACGCCGCGTCTGGGGGTGGGTCTGCCCTATACCCTCTGGCCGGAATCGGGGTTTGCGTCTCTCGACGCCCTGGATCTGCAAGCGGCGGGCTTTTACAGCTTTGTCGACGTGCTTTCCCGCCAGCCGGAGCGTGAAATTGGCTTTCGCCGCCAGTACAACCAGCGTTTCGGCATTGGTCTCGATCTGACCTTGCTGTCGAAAACCGGACGCAAACCTGTCCTTGCCGCCGATCAACAAACCCTGACCGGCGTAGACGCCTGGCTGGCCGACAGCATCCGCCTGAATTCCGGCGGACTGCATTATCTGGCCTTTGCCGACGAACCCAATCTCAATTACCCGGATTACGACAGCTTCGAGAAATATTTTGCCGTCATTCTGCGGCATGTGCGCGCGAATGCGGCGGCGCGCGCCGCCGGTGTGCGCATTGCCGCGCCCGCCAGCTCGCGTTTTGGCGGCGGCCCGTTTCGTGAGGACGCTGGAAGGCGGCGCGGCGCGAGCTGGACGGAAAAGTTGTTGCAGCGTCACGGAGACGACATTGACGCCATCGTCTGGCATGAATGGATGTTGCGCGATCTCTTTTCGACCCGGCGTTACCGCGACGATATCCAGGCCGCCGCCAGACTGGTGGGGCTGGACGCCAAGGGGCGTCCCCGGAAAGCCCTGTTGATCAATCAGACCAATATTTCCAGCGGCGCAAGCGTCAGCCCTTACCAGCAGGACACGCATTTTGCCGCGCTGTGGTGGGTTTCTGTGGCGATCAACGCTTCTGGCGACGGCTTGCTGGACATGCTCAACTGGTTTCTGGTTGCCGATGACGCCGATCATCCCAAAGGCATGTTGCGCAATCAGGGATCGAGGTTTGAATTGCGGCCAGTCGCGCTCGCCCAGCAATTCATGCGCCGCCATTGGTTGCCCTGGGTGCAGAGACTGGAGAACGACGCTTTTGAAGTGGACGCGCTCGCCATGCGCGACGGCAGGCGGCACAGTCTGCTGGGCGTAAACAAGAGCGCGCGCGTGCAGCAGGTGAGCCTGGCGGGCGCCGCCGCGCTTTGCCGGTCGGGCGCGAAACTTGAGTTTTTCGCGCCCGACAGTCGTGTGCGCGCGGCGCATCTGAATTGCAAAAACGATGCGGCGCGTTTCGATTTGCCCGGAGAAACCCTGTTCGCCCTGACTTGGGAAGAGGCATGATCCCGATTGCGGAACTGATCGGCAAGATCAGGCGCAAGGGATTGCGCGGCGTTCTGCGGGTGCTGCGCGAGCGCTTTGTTTATCGGCATTGGGAACTATTGACCCTGGAACGTTCACTGGATGCGCCGCTGCCCAAACGTCTCAGCGCAGAACGCTGGGGGCGCGCGCGCATTGGCCGCGAGAGCCTGCCAAAGCTGGAGAAATATTTTTCACATTACCTGCCCGCCGCGCGCGAATTCCTGGACAAGGGCATGCACGGCGAAATGTTCACCGACGCAGACGGCAACGCCGTAGGCATATTGTGGGTGACGGATCGGGATTACTACGACGATCAGTTGTATCACTGCTGGGTGCGCTTGCCGCCAGGTTGCCTGTACCAGTTCGCCGGCGAAGTCGCCATGCCCTGTCGCGGCGTTGGCCTGCCGTTGCTCGGCTTGCGGCTTGCCTGCGAGGATGGCCCTCGTCTCTTCGGTTGCCATGCTATCCGTTCCCTGGTGGATGCGCGCAATTTGCCCGCGTTGACCACGCACATTCGCCTGGGCTTCAGGGAGGTCGGCGAGGTGACGCACGCCTACCGCCTGTTCCGTTATTTCCATTTCTCGCGCGCTTGCGCGTACCCGTCGCCGCGCTTTCTGCATTTGCGCAAGCAGGGCCGCCGCCGCATCGCGCCGCCGGAGTAGGCATGTCGCCGCATTTTGCCTGGCATGCCAGCCTGGAAGCAGCGGTCTTTCCGGGCGACGCCTACGACGCGCTCCTTGCGCGCCTGCCCGGGGTTACACCTTTCAACCGCCTGTCCTGGTTGCGGGCGCTGGCGCGCCATCCGAGGCCGGGACAAACGCTGCGCGCGCTGACCGCCTGGCAGGACGAGCGCATGATCCTGTGTCTGCCGCTGCTCCATTGCCGCGAGAGAAAAGCCGGATTGCCGCTGCGCGTGGCGCGTCATCTTGGCTGGCCGCTGGCCGACCGACTCGTGCTGGCGATCGAGCCGGGGCAGGTTGCGGCATTGACCGCAGCCTTGCCGCACATCCGCCGCGCCCTGCCGCACACGCTGCTGCAATTGGACGAAATTCTTCCGACGCCAACAAGCGACGCGGGCCTTGCCGCTTGGGGGGCGCGCAGTTTTCGTTGGGAAAATCGCTTGAGTTGCCTCGTGCCCGAACATCTCATATGCGAGGAAGACCGCAACGAACCCAAAGGCGATGTGCGTTACGCCTTGCGCCGGGCGAGAAAGCACAGCGCGGCCATTGGCGTCGCCTTGCGCCGGGCGCGGCCGGACGCGGGCAGCATCGGCGCGCTGCTGGCGCAGATTGGTGCCGTCGAGCAGGCCAGTTGGAAAGGCGAGCGAGGCGTCGGCATCTTCAGTCCCGGCAACGGAGAGGCGATCACCGAGGCGCTGCGCGCCCTGGCAGCGGAAGACCGGGTGCGCGCGGTGTTGCTGGAACACGAGGGGCGTTGCGTCAGCTATCGCCTCGGCCTGCTGGAACAAGGACGCCTGTACGACTACAACTTGGCGTTTCTGCCTTGCTGCGCCCGTCTTGGCGGCGGGCGTCTGCTGCTGGACGAATGGGTGCGCTGGGGACTGGACGAAGGCTGGCGCTGGATAGACGCTTCCAGGGTGAGCCGCAACCATTCCCGCCACCAGTTGCGGGAGCGCATGAGCGGCCAGATCGAGCAGCGCCGCTGGCGCTTTTATTCGCGCCGCCCCGGCGGTCTCGCGTTCGCCGCCGCCGTCGGCATTTGGCGATTGTGGAAAGATTGAGGCATTGGCGGCGATGGCCGGAAAGGAACGATGATGCGGATGTGGCGGGCGACGAATGCGGCAATCCCGGCGCGTCAACCGCAAATGGCGAAGCATGAATGCGCCGCGCGGCGCAAAACCTTTGATGTTTCGGCGAATTCCTTTATAATCCTCGCCTTTTCGTTTCATTCATCGGACAAAGCATATGGTGGTCATCCGTCTTTCTCGCGGTGGCGCGAAGAAGCGCCCCTTTTACAATCTGGTCGTCGCCGATTCCCGCAGTCGGCGCGACGGACGTTTCGTGGAACGCATCGGTTTTTACAACCCGGTTGCCGCTTCCCATGAAGAAAATCTGCGCGTGGCGCTGGATCGTCTGACCTACTGGCGGCAAAACGGCGCGCAACTGTCGCCCACCGTTACCCGCCTGGTAAAGCAATACACGCTCAAGAGCGCGGCGGCGGCGCTTTGACGCCCGGCTGACAGGCGTCGAACTCATGATGAGTCGGCGGGCGCGTCACTGAACCGACGGGCGTCACGTCATGCCCACAGGCGCTTTTTCCATGACCGATGATCTTCTGATTCTGGGGCGCGTCAGCGCCGCCTATGGCCTCAAGGGCTGGGTGAAGGTGCAGCCCTTCGGCGATGACGCGGCGGGCTGGCGCAAGATTTCCGCATGGTATCTGGCGGCGACGGAAAAAGGCCCCTGGCGGCAATGGAAGGCGGAAGAATGCAGGATGCGGGGCGAGTGGTTGCTGCTGCGCTTTGCGGGCGTTGCCGACCGCGCCGGGGCGGAGGGCCTGCAAGGATGTTTGTTGGCCGCGCCGCGCCGCAGTCTGCCGCCGACCGCCGAAAACGAATTCTACTGGGCGGATCTCATCGGCCTGGAGGCAATCAACGGCAAGGGCGTGAAGCTGGGGCGGGTGGTGGAATGCATTGCCGGCGGCGCGCAAACGGTATTGCGGGTGCGGGATGACGGCAGTGAAACCGAGCGTCTGTTGCCTTTCGTCGATGCCGTCGTGCATGAAGTCGACTTGGCCGCGCGCCGAATGCGCGTGGATTGGGAGGCGGATTGGTGACAGCCGTTTTTGATTGCGTGAGCATTTTCCCGGAAATGTTCGCCGCGCTCACGGAATTCGGCGTTACCCGCAAGGCGCGGGAAGCCGGGTTGTGGTCGCTGGCGTTATGGAATCCGCGCGACTACGCCCGCAACGCTTGGGGCATTGTCGATGATCGACCCTATGGCGGCGGCCCCGGCATGGTGATGCAGGCTGCGCCGCTGGAAGCCGCCATTCACGCGGCCAGGGCGCGGCAGCAATCGGCGGGCGCGGCGAGGAGCCAAGTGGTTTATCTCTCGCCCCAGGGCGCGCCGTTCAACCACGCCAAGGTCATGGATATGACGGCGCGGCTGATGGCGGGAGTCGGCCTGGTGCTGCTGTGCGGACGTTATGAGGGCGTGGATGAGCGTTTGATTGAGCGCGTGGTGGAAGAAGAGCTTTCCGTGGGCGATTTCGTCGTCTCGGGCGGCGAACTGGCCGCCATGCTGCTGATGGACGCGCTGATTCGTCAATTGCCCGGCGCGCTGGGCGACGCGGCTTCCGCTGCGGAAGATTCGTTTGTGTCGGGCCTGCTGGATTGCCCGCACTATACCCGTCCCGAAGTGTACGCGGGACAGGCGGTTCCGGAGGTTCTGCTTTCCGGCGACCATGCCAGAATTCGTCGTTGGCGGCTGAAAGCGTCGTTGGCGCGAACCCGGAAGCGCAGGCCGGAACTCCTGACGCAACGCGCGTTGAGCGCGGAAGAGACGCAACTCATGACGGAAATTCGTCTTGAGCAATGCGGTGAGCAATGAAATTCAACAAGGAAACTCACATGAATCTGATAGCGCAACTGGAACAGGAAGAAATGACCCGCCTGGACAAGCGCGTCCCCGAATTCGCGCCCGGCGACACGGTGGTCGTGCAGGTCAAGGTCAAGGAAGGCAACCGTGAACGCCTGCAAGCCTACGAAGGCGTCGTTATCGCCAAACGCAACCGGGGGCTGAACTCTTCTTTCATCGTCCGCAAGATTTCTTCCGGCGAGGGCGTGGAACGCACCTTCCAGACCTACTCCCCGCTGGTCGCCCGGATAGACGTCAAGCGCCGCGGCAATGTGCGCCGCGCCAAGCTCTACTACCTGCGCGAACGCTCCGGAAAATCCGCCCGCATCAAGGAAAAGCTGGTTAAAAAAACCCCTGCGGACAGCGTGATCGCGCCGAACGACGCGGCAAGCTGAGCGAACCCCGCCGCGCGAAATGCGGGCGGGGGGGGGCGCCAACCCGTCCGCATCCCTTGCGCGCCTTCCGGCTCACATCGTTTTTCTGAGCACATAGAACAGCCCTGCCGCAACCAGGGCGGAAGCAGGCACGGTAATGACCCAGGCGGCGACGATTTTCAGGATTTGCGAGCGCTTGACCAGTTCCTTGCGGTAGAACTTTTTCAGTCCTTTGCGTTCCGGCTTGGAAAAGTTGGCGGGGTCGAGTTTTAGCTTGGACTGCATTTTCAGTTCCGCCAGCATGATCCCCTTTTGTTTCAGGCTGGCGGTCTTGAAGCGAGCAAGGAATTCATTGACGGCTAGGATATCCCCTTCCGCGTGGTGGGCGCGAATTTCATCTTCCATGCGCGCGTAGCTGGCTTTCAGGTATTCGCGCAAAAAACCGACGCCGAAAACGCCGCCGACCGCAATATGCGTGGAGCTGACCGGCAATCCCATCTGACAGGCGACAATCACGGTGATGGCGGCGGACATGGCGATGCAGCAGGCGCGCATCTTGTCCAGTTCTGTAATCTCCGATCCCACGGTGCGGATGAGGCGGGGGCCAAACAGCGCCAGACCCACCACGATGCCCAGCGCGCCGACCATCATTACCCAGGGCGGAATCATGGCGCTGTGGTCCCCGATTGCCGACGCGCCGACAATCGTCTGCGTGATTGCCGCCAGCGGGCCGACCGCGTTGGCGACGTCATTGGCGCCGTGCGCGAAGGAAAGCAGCGCGGCGGAAAAAATGAGCGGCAGGGTAAACAGGCGGTTTACGCCTTCCTTGCTGTTTTCTATCGCGGCGACGCGGGAGCGCAACAGCGGGCGCAGCAGCAGAAAAACCGCCAGGCCGACGGAAAATCCCGTCCACAACGCGGAAGCCATGCCGAAATCGGGCAGCGCTTTTCGCAGACCTTTCAACAGCAGATAGCTGGTGAAGGCGGCGGTCATGACGCCGACCAGAATGGGAACGATGCGCACGGCGGCCGCAGCCATGTCCTGCTGGTAGGTGATATGGCGTTTGATGAAGTACAAGAAAGCCGCCGCGAAAATCCCGCCCAGCAGCGGCGACATCAGCCAACTCGTGAAAATGCTCAATACCGCGCCCCAGTTGACGCTCTCCCAGCCCGCCGCCATGACGCCCGCGCCCAATACCGCGCCGACGATGGAATGGGTGGTCGATACCGGCGCGCCAACGGCAGTGGCGAAGTTGAGCCACAGCGCGCCCGCCAGCAGCGCCGACATCATCAGCCAGACGAAGGTTTCGCGGTCGGCGATGCTTTCGGGGGGAATGATGCCGCTGCGGATGGTGTCGATCACGTCGCCGCCCGCAATCAATGCGCCTGCCGCCTCGAACACGGCGGCGATCAGGAGCGCGCCGCCCATGGTGATCGCCTGCGATCCGACTGCCGGGCCGACGTTGTTGGCGACATCGTTGGCGCCGATGTTCATTGCCATGTAACCGCCAATGATGGCGGCGACGATAAGCAGCAGGCCGCCGGAAGAGATGCTGTTTGCCGTGATTTCCAGCGTGCTGGAATAGAGCATCACGCCAATGATGAACAGGAGCGCCACGCCAAACCGGAAAAGCTCGTTCTGGCCTTGCTGGGTCGCCTTTTCTATGTCGCTGATGTGCTTGAATTTCACGCCTTGCCCTCCCGCTGTTCCAGAAGACCGGCCAGTATCAGCAGCGCCGCGCCGAGGGTAATGCCGGAGTCCGCCAGATTGAAGGCCGGCCAATGCCAGCTGGTCAGATGGAAATCGAGAAAATCCACTACCGCGCCGCGAACCAGACGGTCGATCACATTGCCCAGCGCCCCGCCCATGATCAACGCAAGCGCCGTGCCCTGCAACCTCTGCCGGGGATTTTTCCAGAGCATGACCCCTATCCAGAGACAGACGAACAAGGCCAGCGCGGTAAACAGCCAGCGTTGCCAGCCGCCCATGTTCGCCAGCAATCCAAAGGACGCGCCTGTGTTGTAGACCAGCGTCAGGTTGAAAAAGCCGTTCAGCGGCATTTGTTCGCCGAGATGAAAACAGGCGAGGATGACGAGCTTGCTGGCCTGGTCCGCGAGCGTCACGGCGGCGGCAAGCGCAAGCCAGAGGAAAAAGGTTTTTGGGGAAGAAGCGTTCATCGCGGGGGATTTTTGCCCGTTTGCGCCAAGCCGTGGCCGGGAACAATTGCGCGGTTTGTCTTCACGGCGCGATTTTTTGCATGGGCAGGCCGTAAACGCCGGCGGTCGCGCCGCTCATTGAAAACTCGTACATCATGAATTCCTCCACCTTGCGCAATGCTTCCCCGGCGACTTTTTCCTTCCATGCGACGGCCAGGTATTTACTCAGTCCGTCCAGTTGTTCCGAAGTGGCGGCGCTCAAATCCACGCGCGTCAGGGAAAGCTGGCGATTGTCCTCCCAGCTCAGGCTGCATTCTATCTTGCCGCCAAAGGATTCAAAAAAATCGTTCAGACTGTCGTTTGCCGTCATTTGCAGCGCATTGCCGGTCATTGCGCCCGTCGAGACGGCGACATCGCCCTCGATCGCAATGGTGAAGGCCGGATTGCCCATGACGTAATCCGGATGCAGGAGTTCATACGCCAGATCCTGGAAGGCGGGAGATTCCAGAAGGCTGACTGCCGCGTGGACGCCTGTCATTTTCGCGCATGTCCGCGAAAGCGCGTCATCTTCCGCGCGCGCGGACGGGAGCAGGAACATGCAGAGAAGAATGGTCAGGAAAATGGATTTCATGTTTTGCTTTCAGGGCGTGAAGCGCGAGGCGGGATTATCTGGACTTTCGGTTTCAGGCGGCGCGGCGCGTTTCGCCCTTGCCGTAAAGGTTGCTGACGCAGCGGCCGCAGAGATCGGGATGTTCGGAATTTGCGCCGACATCCGCGCGCACGTGCCAGCAGCGTTCGCATTTCTTGCCGTCGGCGGGCGAGACTTCGACCAAGAAGGGGCCGCGTTTCAGTGTGGCTGCCGAAGTGATGAAAACGAATTTCAGATCGTCGCCCAGACTGGCCAGCGCGTCGTATTGTTCGCCTTCGGCGTGAAGGG
>JAITJU010000164.1 GCA_031278735.1 Zoogloeaceae bacterium | reverse complement strand
GCAGGACGCGCGCCCCGGCAAGGGCTTCCAGCCCGATGCCCAGCGCGCTGCCCGCGCTCGCCGCGCTTTCCGCTTCCACGCCGTTGCCCGCGCCGGGATTGGCCAGGACGTGCGTCATTTCATCGAACAGCAAGGAAGCGTTGATCGGCTTGATGAGCACGTTGCTGATGCCCTCGCGCGTGGCGAGGCGCAACATTTCCTCGCGTCCGTAGGCGGTGATCATGATGATGCTCGGACAATAATCGCGCAGGGTTTCGCGCAGCCGCCGGGCGGTTTCCATTCCGTCCATGCCCGGCATCTGCCAGTCGAGCAGCGTCACATGAAACGGAACGCCCAGACGCAGGGCTTCCATGCCGGCTTCCAGCGCCTTCTGGCCGGATTCGGCTTCCGTCACCTGCAAGTTCATGGATTCGAGCATGTCGCGGATGACGCTGCGCGCGTTGTCGCTGTCATCGACTATCAGCACCCGCCGTCCCGCCAGTTCCTGGCTCAACACCAGCGGACGTCGCTTCTTTTGGCTGACGCCCAGCAGGGCGGAAAACCAGAAAACCGATCCCTTGCCCAGTTCGGATTCCACGCCGACTTCGCCCTGCATGAGTTCCGCCAGCCGCTTGCTGATGGCCAATCCCAGCCCGGTGCCGCCGTATTTGCGCGTCGTCGAGGTATCCGCCTGGTTGAAGCTCTGGAAGAGACCGGCCTGCTGTTCGGGCGAAAGGCCGATGCCGGTATCGCGGACGGCAAAATAAAGGCGTACGCTTTCCTCGCTTCTTTCGCGCGCTTCCACGTTGATGCTGATTTCGCCATGATCGGTGAATTTCACGGCGTTGTTGGCATAGTTGATCAGTACCTGGCGCAGGCGCAGCGGATCGCCCAGAAGGCGCACGGGCACGTCCGGCGCCACCTTGAAGACCAGCTCCAGTCCCTTGGCGCCGGCCTTTTCGGACACCAGGGCGCTGACGCCGTCCAGCATCTGTTCCAAGTCGAATTCCACGTGCTCGACATTCATCTTGCCCGCCTCGATTTTGGAAAAATCGAGGATGTCGTTGATGATGCCCAGCAGATGCTGTCCCGATTGCTGAATCTTGTTGATGTAGTCGCGCTGGCGGCGGGTAAGCTCGGTGCGCAGGGCAAGGTGCGACATGCCGATGATGGCGTTCATCGGCGTGCGGATTTCGTGGCTCATGTTGGCGAGGAAATCCGCCTTGGTGCGCGCCGCCTCTTCCGCCATCTGTTGCGCCCGCTTGTGCGTGGAAATATCCACGAAGACGCCAATCAGCCCGCCGGAACGCCCGTCGGCAAGGGAAAAAGTGCGCGTCGAATACAGCAACTGCCGCAAACCGCACCCGGCGTAATTCAGTTCGATTTCCCGTTCCACCGCGCCGGATTCGGCGATCAGATGCCGATCTTCGTCGTAGAAATCCTGGCGTCTGGCCTCATCGAGATAAGGAACTTCCAGCATGGTCTTGCCCACGATAGTCTCTCGCCGGATGCCGAACGCCTGTTCAAACGCCTGGTTGCAGCCCAGGAAGCGGCCATTCGGGTCCTTGAAAAAGAACGGATTGGGCAAGGTGTCAAGCAGGCTTTCCTGAAACAGCAATTGCTCGTCCAACTGGACGCGCGCCAGATGCGAAGCGGTTTCATCCTGCCAGTAGCCGTTCCAGTAAAGGCGGCCATCGTCATGCACGGAAGGCGCCATGCTCGTCTTGACCCAGCGCGTCTTGCCGTCCGGCAGGCAGAAGCGTTCCAGCACCACGCCGGCGCGCAGCGCGGCGCGAATTTCCTGAAAACTCTGGCGGGACTTCTTGATGTCGTTCGGATGCGCATGTCGCCAGCGCGCGTCCGGGTCGCGCATGAGTTCCTCGCTGGCGACGCCGAGAATCGCCTTGGCCTTGCTGCTCACAAAAATAAATCTGACGCGGCCTTCCTCCGTCAGTTCGTAACGAAAGACGGCGCAGGGCAGGGAATCCGCCATGTCGATGAGCATGCGCCGCGAATGCTCGACATCGGCCTTGCTGTCCGCCAATTCGCGGGTGCGCACGGATACCTTGTCTTCCAGCGTGGCGTTGATTTCCCGAAGTTGTTGCGTCGCGCGCAGCAATTCGACGCGCATGGTCTCCTGCGCTTTCGCCAGTTGCGCGAATTCCTGCCAATCCGTCTCGACCTTTACCGGCGCTTCCAGTTCCAGATTTCCCAGCCGTCGGCTTTCCGCCGTCAGTTGCGTCAGCGGATGAGAAAAGCGGTTCGCCGCGCGCGCGACGACCAGGAAGGCAAAGAGCAGCACCAGCATGCAGAGGAAGGCCAGCAGGGAATAATCGTCTTTCAGCCCCGGCACGAAACCCCGCTGCGGCGCGAAGACGCCCAACCACATCTGCTGTTCGTGCAGGGTGATCGGATAAAAATAGGAAAACCAACTTTCCCGTTGCCAGGAAAAGGCATTCAGCGTCTTGGGGCGCTTGTGGTTTTCCAGCCAGGCGGCAAAGCCCAGGCTCAGCGCGGGAATGCCCAGCTGTTCCGGCGTCTGGGCGCCCAGCCGTTCCAAGGCGTCCGCGGCAAGTTTCGGGCGCCAGGGCAGCCCCATCAGTTTGTAGTCCGCGTCGGAAATGAGCGCGACGAAGCCCTCGTCGCCGATCTGCATCTGCGAGGTCAGCCAGGAGAAGGCGCGCAAATCCATGTCGTGCGCGATGACGTAGCGCACCCCGTCTTCTCCGGTCCATTGCCGCGCCACACTGATGCCCGGATGACGGTCGTCGAGAAAGAAATAGGGAGCCGTCCAGAATTGCGTCTGCTCGCCTTCCTGCGCCAGCGCGCCGCCAAACCAGGGGGTATTGCGGACATCATAATCCTGTATCCGCATTTCCACGTTTTCCAGCTTGCCGGCATGATTCCAGACAAGCCAGTACGTCCAGTTTTTCCAGGCGTCCGGGCAGCTGATGCGGTTTTCCCAGCTTCCGTCCGGGCGATGGAAAAGGGTGATTTCCAGACCTTTTTCGTTGGCCAGACTGACGGAAGGGATTTCCGGATGGTTTTGCATCACCGGAAAAAAGAAGCTGTTGAAGCGGGTAACGTCGCTGGTTTCCAGATGTCCCATGCGGGCATACTGATAACTGGTGTCCATCATCACCCGCACCCGTTCCAGCGAGGCCAGCATCCGCAGTTCGACCTGGGTTGCCGCCTGCTCCATCTGGGCGATGCCAATGCTTTCGATGGAAGGCCAGATGATGAGCTGAAACGCCCCGACCACGAACAAGGTCAGGGTTGACAGCACGATGAGAAAGGCCTGCAACATCAGGCCCTGGCGAATACTCATGACGAAAATCACAAAAGCGTGTGCGTAATGTGCGCTATTTTGCTCCTGTCTGACGTTTGATGACAGTGTTTTGGGCGATCATCCCATTCCGGACGCCTGCTCCCGGAGGCGGCAGTAACGCGCGGCAGGCCAGATGAGCAGGAGAAGCAGGATGAGCAACAGGAACAGCGGGGCATGGTAGGGCGTATTCCACTGCGCGCGGGCGCGCGCGCGTAACGCGTTGTCCAGACGCTGATATTTGAGGGTATTGTTGATGCTGTCGCCGGGTTTGCGGTTTTTCAGCCAGGCGTGGGTGAGGAGGTAGGTTTGGGGGTGAAAGGAAAAAATCCAGGGCGCGTCGTGTTGCAGGATGCGGTTCATGTCGCGGATGAGCGCGAGGCGATCCGGGGTGTTGTCCATTGCCTTCATGCGGGAAAACAGGCGGTCATAGGCCGGGTTTTCGTAGTTGGCGTGGTTTTCGCCTCCGTGCTTTACGCGCCCTTCCTTGCTCGTGAGGAGAAAGAAAAAGTTTTCCGGATCGGGATAATCGGCGTTCCAGCCCAGGAAAAACATTTGCGTCGAACCATCCTTGAGCTTGTCCTGAAAGCGGTTGTAATCCGTCGCGCGCACGATGAGTTGCGCGTCGATCTTCCTGAACTGGCGGGTGAGCCAATCCAGACGCGCCTTGTCGCCCATGCCGCCGATCGTGGTGTCCAGGTTCAGCACCAGCGGTTCGCCCGTTTGCGCGTTGCGCCCGTCCGGCCACCCCGCCTCCGCCAGAAGGCGTCTGGCTTCCGCCGCGGATTTGCGCCGCGGCTTGCCCGCCGCCCAGTCATAGACATAAGGGTTGATGCCGGATTCGCCTTCCTCGAAGCCAAAAATTCCCGGCGGCAGCGGACTCATGCCGGGAATGCCGCGCCCATTCAAAAAGATGGAAATGAATTCTTCCTGATCGACGGCAATGGCGATCGCCTGCCGCAATTTGGCCGCTCGCTCGCTGTTGTCGCCAACCAGCGGATCAAGCATGTTGAATCCCATATAGAAAATGGAGGCGCGCACGGCGGTCAATAAGTCGATGCCCCGCGCCTGCATCTCGTCGCTCAGCCCAATGCCGCCGACATCGATTTTCACCGCCTGATCGAAATTGTCGGAAGCGATGCCGGAGGCGTCGTAATAGCCTTGCAGGAATTTGTTCCAGTAGGGAATCGCTTCTTTTTCGCGGACGAACACCGCCTTGTCGATGAAGGGCAGGGGTTTGCCGCAATCCGCCAGCAGCCCCTTCGCCGCGTCTGCCGCCTCGCCTTCGCAAGGGTAGGTCTCGCCCTGAAAATTGGGGTTTCTCTCCAGCGTCATGCGCCGGTTGGGATCATTTTCCGTGAGCATGTAAGGGCCGCTGCCGACCGGCCACCAATCCAGCGTCAGGTTTTTTTCGCCCATGCCGTCCTGGCTGAAAAAACGATCGACCTCGCGCGGCACGGGCGCGAAGAAGGGCATGGCAAGCCAATAGGCGAATTGCGGATAACGTCCCTTGATGCGGATGCGCCAGGCATGGGGCGTGATTTCCGTCACGCCGGTGAGCGGATAGGCGTCCAGATCCAGCCAGGCGCCGGGCTTTTGCCGGTTCGCCGCTTCGAGCGCCGCGCCAAGCTCCTTCAGTCCGACGATTTTTTCCGCCATCATGCCGAAAATGGGCGAGTGCAGACGCGGATGCGCCAGTCGCTTGATCTGGTAGATATAGTCGGCGGCGGTCATTTCCCGCGTATCCGTCCGCGGGAAATCCCCGATGACGAACTTGTCCGCCAGCTCCGCGCGGGTCAGCGATCCATACAGCGCATTGCCCGCCGCGTCGCGCGCGAAGGCCGGATGCGGCTGGTAGCGCTGTCCGGGCTTCAGCGTGAGTTCATAGACGCTCTCCGCCACCTGTTCCAGGGGCGCGTTGGCGGGCAGACGTCGGCCTTGCGCGTCGTAGAATTCGGGTTCGGGCACACGTTCCGCCATGGCCGGAACAAGCGCGTAAGGGCGCTTCAGATAGTGATACTGCAAGGGCGGCGCGTAAATCTGGGTGATGAAGGCGTATTCGTCTTCGGTATAGCACAGCGCCGGGTCAAGATGTTTGGGACGGTCGATGAAGGCCGAATACAGCACGTTTTCCGCCGCTTCCCGCGCCGGATAGGGGTTGTTCCAGGCGTCGCCGCAAGCGGTCAGCAACATCGGCAAAAGGAGCGAACAGAAGTGAAGGCGTGGCATGGCGTCGAGGGAAAAGCGTCAAGGGAAGTCAAGGCGCGTCAGAATCGCATAGGATAACCGTCATTGACCTTCGTCCGGCAGAGATTTTTATGCCGGGGCGTGATCCCCGACGCCCGATCCCTGATTAGAATCACGATTTTTCCCCGCGCCGCAAACTGCCATGCCCTCTTCCGCCAACACGCCTGCCGCCGCCGACCTGATCATCCACGCTCGCTGGGTTGCCCAGGCGCGCGTTCTGCTGGAGCAGCACGCGGTCGTCGTAACGAACGGGCGCATCGCGGATATCCTGCCCAGCCATCAGGCGCGCGCGCGCTACGCGGCGGCGGAAACCTCGGAACTGGACGAGCATCTGCTCATTCCCGGTCTCGTCAATTTGCACACGCACGCCGCCATGAGCCTGCTGCGCGGCGTGGCCGACGACATGCCGCTGATGCAGTGGCTGGAAACGCGCGTCTGGCCGCTGGAGGCGGCGCTGTTGTCGCCGCGTTTCATCGAGGAAGGGACGGAACTCGCCTGCGCCGAGATGCTGAAAGGCGGCGTGACCTGTTTCAACGACATGTATTTTTTCCCGGACGCCGCCGCCCAGGCCGCGGCGAGCATCGGAATGCGCGCCGTTCTGGGCATCACGGTGCTGGAACATCCTTCCGCCTATGCCAGCGACGCCGCCGATTATCTGGACAAGGGATTGTCGGCGCGAGAAGTCTGGCGCGATCATCCGCTCATCCGCTTCTGTCTTGCGCCGCACGCGCCCTACAGCGTCAGCGACGCGAGCTTTGAGCGCGTCCAGACCCTGGCGGCGCAACTGGAATTGCCGATACACCTGCACATTCACGAAACCGCCGATGAAATCCGCCGCCATCTGGAAGCGTATGGCTGCCGCCCCCTGCACAGGCTCGATCGGCTGGGTTTGCTGGGGCCACAGCTGATAGGCGTCCATGCCGTGCATCTGCTCGCCGACGAAATTGCCGCGCTGGCGCGCAACAACTGCAACATCGCGCATTGCCCCGCTTCCAACCTCAAGCTGGGCAGCGGTTTCGCGCCGATGGCCGAATTGCTGGAACAAGGCGTCAATGTGGGTCTGGGGACGGACGGCGCGGCCAGCAACAATCGTCTGGACATACTCGCGGAAATGCGTCTCGCCAGTCTGCTCGCCAAGGGCGGCAGCGGCGACGCGCGTCGCGTCACCGCCTGGCAGGCGCTCGACATGGCGACCCTCAACGGCGCGCGCGCGTTGGGCATGGAAGAGGAAATCGGCAGCATCGCCATTGGCAAGCGCGCCGATCTGGTGGCCGTGCGCATGGATACGCTGGCGCTTTCGCCCTGTTTCGACCCGGTGTCGCATCTGGTCTACGCCGTCGGACGCGAGGATGTCAGCCATGTCTGGGTGGATGGCCGTTGCCGCGTGCTGGACCGGATGCTGCTGCACGGCGAAAAAACATCCCTTTTGAAAAGTTGTGCCCGCCTGTGGCAGAATCGTATCAGCGCCTATTTGAAGCTGGACACGAATTGAATTCGTATATAATCCTATTTTCATGTGATTCATTCCCTCAACATTTTGAACCGCTTTCAAGGAACTGAAATGATCAGAAAATTCACCCTGAATCTCATTGTCTGCGCCCTGTTGTCTGGCATTGGCATTACTGCCGCGCAAGCTCAGGAGCGCGTTTATGTCATCGACCAGCGCGGCGAAGTCGTGACCAGCGGCGCGGGTCTGTGCTGGCGCACAGGGTACTGGACGCCGTCCGCCGCCGCCAATGACCCTGCCGGTTGCCAGTGCGACCGCGACATCGTGCCCGCCAACAAGTGTTCGGCAACTCCGGTTGCCACGCCTGCTACGCCCGCCACGCCGACTTCTCCCGCAGTGCGTCCTTCCAGCGGCAAGGTCACGCTGGCGGCGGACGCCCTCTTCGACTTCAACAAGGCGGCGTTGCGTCCCGAAGGCAAGGCCAAACTGGATGACGTCGTTGCCCAGTCCAGTGAAATCCAGCTGGAAGTCATCGTTGCCGTTGGTCATACCGACCGCATCGGCAGTGATCGCTACAACCAGCAGCTTTCCGAAAAACGCGCCGATGCGGTCAAGCAATACCTGATCGGCAAGGGTATCGAAGCCAACCGCATCTACACGGAAGGCAAGGGCAAAACCCAACCCGTGACTGGCGACCAGTGCAAAAACCTGGGCGCGGAAAACGGGCGCAACAAGAATCTGGTGGAATGTCTGCAACCGGATCGCCGCGTGGATATCGAAATCATCGGCACCCGCTGAGCGCTTCTCCCGCTTTTGAAAGCCCTGCGTCACGCGGGGCTTTTTCTTGTCTTCGAGGATTTTCCGCCGTGACCGATCTGCCCAACGCCGATCCCAGGGAACTCGCCAAATTCGGCGAACTCGCCCACGCCTGGTGGGACCCCAATGGCGAATTTCGTCCGTTGCATGAAATCAATCCGCTGCGCCTTGACTGGATTGCCCGTGAAATCGATCTCGCGGGAAAAGCAGTGCTCGATGTCGGCTGCGGCGGCGGCCTGCTGGCGGAAGGTCTGGCGGCGCGCGGCGCGCGGGCGACCGGCATCGATCTTTCCGAAAAATCGCTGGGCGTCGCCCGCTTGCACCTTCTGGAAAGCGGTCTTGCCGTTGATTACCGGCAAGTTTCCGCCGAACAGCTCGCGGGCGAATTGCCGGGACATTTCGACGCGGTCGCCTGCCTGGAAATGCTCGAACACGTCCCCGATCCGCAAAGTACGCTCAAGGCTTGCCGCCAATTGCTGAAACCGGGCGGCAAGGCTTTTTTCGCCACGCTGAACCGCAATCCCAAGGCCTTCCTGCTGGCCGTCGTCGGCGCGGAATACCTGCTGAAACTCCTGCCCGCGGGAACGCATGATTACGCAAGATTCATCAAGCCCTCGGAACTCGCCCGTTACTGCCGCGTCGCCGGGCTGGAGCCGGAACATCCCGTTGGTCTGCGCTACAACCCCTTTACCCGCGCCTGCGCCCTGAGCCGGGATACGAGCGTCAATTATCTGATGGTCGCCGCGAGGGAACCGGAGGACAAAGCGTAGGGGCGCGCAATGCCAAGAAAATTTCGCTATCCCTAATTTGTCATATCCTGTATTCTGTCTCCTGTCATAATATTTCCGGGGTCAGGATGTCATTGCGTTTTCTTGTCATGGGCGGGTTTCTTTTTGTTTTGACGGCTTGCGGCGCGCCGATGGCGCGCGATCCAATCTCCGGTCACCTGCGCGCGGATATGGCGTCGGCAAGTTCCGCGCCCGCCGTCCCGTCGCCCGTATGGCATACGCTGGCGGTTACGCCGCCCGCGCCGCCCGTCCCGATCGAAACCTATAGCGTGGTGGTGCATGATGTGCTGGTGCAGGATTTGCTCTTCGCGCTGGCGCGGGACGCGAAGCTCAATGTCGACATCCACGCCGGGCTTTCTGGCCGGGTGACGCTGAACGCCATTGAGCAGACCCTGCCGCAGTTATTGTCCCGCATCGCGCGCCAGATCGACATGCGTTTCGAGATGGATGGCGTCAATCTCATCGTCATGCCGGACACGCCTTTCCTGCGTCATTACACGGTCGATTACGTGAACATGAGCCGCGCCGTGGCAAGCGAGGTGGCGACCAACACGCAGATTGCCTCCGGCACGGGCTACGCTTCATCGGGCGGCGCGGAAAATCTGGCGGCTTCGCCCATGGCGAACGGCAACATTTCCTCGACGCGAGTGGAAAACCTGTCGCGCAACATGTTCTGGGAGTCGCTGGAGCAGAATGTCAAGGACATCCTGCGGGAAACCGACCGGGTTTTTCCGGGCGAGGAAGCCGGAATGGAGGCGGCGGCGGACGAGGCGGCACAGGCAAGGCCGCGCGCCGCCGCGCGAATCGTCCCGGCGCGGTCGAGTTTCCGCGAAGCGGCGGCCGTCATCCTGAACCCGGAAAGCGGCGTCCTGGCCGTGCGCGCCACGGGACGCCAGCATGAGCGCATCCAGGCGTTCATCGACCAGGTGGCGAACGCGGCGCGGCGGCAGGTCATGATCGAAGCCACCATTGTGGAAGTGGAATTGAGCGAGGGCTATCAGCAGGGCATCGAGTGGAGCCGGATATGGGCGGACGGCGGCAAGGTCTTTTCCGTCGCGCCCGCCTCGCCCGCCTCCGCCCTGCCGCCCGCCATGACGCCCTTCGTTCTGCGTTATGCGCATGACGCGCCGTTATCCGCCACCCTGAGCCTGCTGCGCGCCTTTGGCTCCACCCGTGTGCTTTCCAGTCCCCGTCTCGCCGTGCTGAACAATCAGACCGCCCTGCTGAAGGTGGTGGAAAGCGTGGTGTATTTCAATATCCGTGCGGATGTCACGGCGGGCAACAGCAACAGCAATCCCATCGTGGCCTATACCTCGACGCCGCAAACGGTTTCCGTTGGGCTGGTGATGAGCGTGACGCCGCAGATCAGCGAAGGCGATCAGATCATCCTCAATGTGCGCCCCAGCATTTCCAGCATTGTCGGCATGGTGAAGGACCCGAACCCGGACATTCCCGCCAACGTCGCCAACGAGATTCCGCAGATTCGCACACGGGAAATCGAATCGGTGCTGCGCCTGTCCAGCGGTGAAATCGCCGTGCTGGGCGGTCTGATGGAGGATCGCGCCGATTACAGGACAGGTCGCGTCCCGCTGTTGGGCGATATTCCGCTGGCGGGCGAACTCCTCTCCGCGCGCAATGACGCGACGAAAAAATCGGAATTGGTCATTTTTCTGCGTCCGGTGGTCATCCGCGAGCCGGGCGTGAATGGGGATTTCGCCGACATGAAATCCCGGCTGCCGGACGCCGCTTTCTTCGCCGCGCCGGAGCGCCGCGTGAATTGGCGCATGGAACAGACGGCGCAATAATGACGTCATGGTAGCTTCCCTGCCCGCCGCCCTGTCCGCTTCTCCATCCGCTCTGGGCGACGCCCTGTTGTCGATGGGGTTGCTTTCGCCCGATCTGTTGCGCATTGCGCGTCTGGAACAGGCGAGCAGCGGCTTGTCGCTGGACAGGCAGTTGGTGGCGATGGGTTTTGTGACGGAGACGGCGCTGCGCGACGCGCTCTCCGCGAATCTGGGCAAGGCCAGCGTAGACCTTGCGCACGTCATGGCGGATGCCGCCGCGCTGGCCCTGTTGCCCAAGGAAGTGGCGCAGGCGGCGCAGGCGTTGCCGCTCTGTTATGACGCCGAACAAAATTGCATGACGCTGGCGGTAGCCGACGGTCACGACCTGCCCGGGCAGGATCGGGTGCGCGAATTCCTGCGCGGGCGTCTGGGCGCGCCGGTGCGTCTGGAGACCCTGCTGGCCGAGGCCTCGGAAATCACGGCGGCCATCGATCGTTATTACGGCTATGCGCTTTGCATTGACGACATCGTGGCGGAAATCGAAAACGGCGGCGCGGGGTTCGCGGCGGCGGCGGCGCAGGATTTCAGTCAGCCCGTGGTGCGCCTGATCGACGCCATTCTCACGGATGCCGTCAAGGAGGGCGCTTCCGACATCCATTTCGAGCCGGAAGAAAATTTTTTGCGCATACGCTACCGTCAGGACGGCATCCTGCGGCAGATTCGCGCCCTGCACAAAAGTTGCTGGAGCGCCATGTGTGTGCGGATAAAAGTGATAAGCGGCATGAACATCGCGGAAACGCGCGCGCCGCAGGATGGGCGCGTTACTTTTTCCGTTTCGGGGCGTCCCGTGGATTTTCGCGTTTCCAGTCAGCCCACCCTGCACGGAGAAAACGTGGTGCTCCGGGTGCTGGATCGAAAGAAGGGGATTGTGCCGCTTGGCGAACTGGGCATTTCCGATGCGGCGCAAGCCTTGCTGGCCAGGCTTCTCGCCCGTCCGGAAGGCGTCATCCTGCTCACCGGCCCCACCGGATCCGGCAAGACGACCAGTCTGTACGCCATACTGAACCGGATCAATTCCGAGCGCGTCCATATCATGACGCTGGAGGACCCGGTGGAATACCCGTTGCCGATGGTTCGCCAGACCAGCATGAGCGACGCCCTGCGCGTGGATTTTGCCAATGGCGTCCGCGCCATGCTGCGACAGGACCCGGACGTGATTCTGGTGGGCGAAATCCGTGATGAGGATACGGCGGTCATGGCTTTTCGCGCCGCCATGACTGGGCATCAGGTGTTTGCCACCCTGCACAGCAATTCCGCTCTTGGCGCCTTGCCGCGCCTGATGGACATTGGCGTCACGCCGGAAATCCTCGCGGGCAACCTGATTGGCGTCATTGCCCAGCGGCTGTTGCGCCGTCTTTGTCCGCACTGCAAGGAAGCCGTCGTCGCCACGCGCGAGCAATGCCGCCTGCTCGGCTGGCCCGAGCGGGAGGCCGCGCCGCGGATTTATCGTCCGGCGGGTTGTGAACGCTGCCATTTCACCGGCTATCGGGGGCGTCTGCCGATCATGGAAATCCTGCGCGTGGATAGCGACCTGAATGAACTCATCGCGCGCCGCGCCACGGTTGGCGAGTTGTTGCGTCACGCCCGCCAGCAGGGTTTTCGCACGCTGGCGGAAGAAGGCGTCGCCCAGACGCTTTCCGGCGCGACGGCGCTTGCCGAGCTTGCGCGGGTTGTGGATTTGAGCGAGAGGATGTAGGCGTTGCGCTATCACTACCTGGCCGTCAACGCAAATGGCGAGCGCGTCCGCGGCTGTCTGGAAGCCGAGACGCCGGGGGATCTGGAAAGCCGTCTGGCGCGGATGCGCCTGGATCTGGTGCGCGAGCGCGCCGGGCGCGCCGCCGCGCTTGCCGCATGGTTGAGCGGCATGTCGCGCCGCCGACTTGTCGTTTCGCGCCGGGAACTCATCGACTTCTGGTTTCAGTTGAAGGAATTGCTGCGCGTCGGCATCTCCCTGCAAGAGGCGCTGCGCGACCTGCATGACGCGCACACGGGAACGGAGGGGCAGGCGCTGCGGCAGGTCATTGGCGCGTTGCTGGAAGGCATCGCCGCCGGACAAACCCTGTCGCAGGCCATGCGATCGGAACCCAGCGGCGTGTTTCGCCCGCTCTTCATCCAGCTGGCGCGGGCGGGCGAAACGATGGGCGATCTGGCGCGCGCCCTGGAGGACATGATCGCCGCCCTGAAGCAGGAAGACGACCTGATGCGCAAGACGCAGAAGCTGCTGCTCTATCCGGCGTTCGTCAGCGTCGTCATCGCCGCCGCGAGTCTTTTTCTTTTTCTCTGTCTTGCGCCGCAGCTCAAGGCTTTTTTGCGGCAGATGGGCGAGACGCTGCCCTTTTACACGCGGCTGCTGTTCGCGCTCTCCGATCTGCTGGCGCGTTATGGCCTGCATCTCGCGGCGGTCATTGTTCTGGGGGCGCTGGCGTTGCGGACGTGGCTGATCCATTCCGCCGCCGCCCGTCTTTACCGGGACAGGCTGTTGTTGCGCCTGCCCGTCATTGGCCTGGTGCTGCAAAAGGTCGCGCTGGCGCGTTTCGCGGGCGCTCTTGCCCTGCTGTACGCGGCGGGCGTTCCCGTGTTGACGGCGCTTGCCGTCACCCGCGACATTGTTGGCAATCGCGCCATCCGGCGCGCGCTGGCGCAAGCGGAAGACAATATCCGCGAGGGCAGTCCCTTGAGCGCCGCCTTTGCCGACAGCGGATTCTTTCCCGCCTTTGTCGTGCGGATGCTGCATGTCGGCGAAAACACGGGCGCGCTGGATGTCGCGCTGGAAAACCTGCGCCATTTTTACCAGCGCGATGTCGATATGGTCATCGAGCGCGCCGAGCGCCTGATTGAACCCTTGCTCACGCTGTTGCTGGGCGCGCTTCTGGGTTGGGTCATGCTGGCCTTCATCGGCCCCATTTACGCGGCGATAAGCCATGTTGCGCTTTAGCCGTCCCCGCCGCCTGCTGCTGTTGTTGGAAAGCGGCGGCGCCTGTCTTTACGTCCGCCAGTTCCGCGCGCCCCGCGTCCGGGAGCTGGCGCGCTTCACGCCGGACGCCGCGGGGCGGCAGGCGTTGTCCGCGCTGCTGGAAAGCGCGCCGGGCGAATCCGTGCGTCTGCTCGTCAATCTGCCGGAAGAAGCGTATGTCCAGGAAAACATTCCCCGCTTGCGCGGCGGCGAAAGAAGCGCGCTGATAAGCCGCAAGCTGCGCCAGCACTTCGGCGGCAATCCTTTTGTCATGGCATGTTCGCAAGGGGAGGTCATGGGCCGACGGCGGGAAGAGCGCCTGTCGTTGACCGCCCTGCCGGATCGTCCCTTGCGGGAGTGGCTGGCCGCTCTGGGGCAAACGCCGGTCGTCGGCATTCACGCCATGCCGCACGTCATGGCGGAAATCCTGCGCCGCGTCGCCGGTCTGCCGTCTGTCTGCCTGTTGCTCACCCTGCATGCGCGCGCCTTGCGCCAGACCCTGCTGCAAGACGGGCGCGTCGTTTTTTCTCGCTTGAGTCCCGCGCCGGACGACGCGGAAAGGAGCGTCTGGATTGCCGGGGAAACCGGGCGTCTGTACGCTTACCTCGTCCATCGGCAGCACGTGGAAAACGTATCTCCCCTGCCGGTTTTCCTGCTGGCGGGAGCGCCGGACGCCGAAGCCGGTGAAATCGCCGCCGCCTTCGCGCATCCCGACATGGCGTCGATGCGCCTGCAACCCCTGGAATGGCGGAAAAGAGCGCCCGCGCCCGAAATGTTCGCGGCGGAGGCGCTGCCGCTTGCCTGCCTTGCCGCGTGGCCGCCGCGCCAGCATCACGCGCCCGCCGATCTGCGGCGGCAATACCATCTGCCGGGATACCGTCGCTTGCTGCTGGGCGCGGGCGTATCCTTCCTGCTGGCGGGCGTTTGTTCCGGCGGAATCGATCTGTTGGCCGCCCGCGGCCTGCAAACCCAGAACAGCGCGGCGCGTCTGGATGTCTTGCGTCTGGAGGCGCAGTCGCGGGAAATACTGCGGGACAACCCGGCGCTGGCGGCTTTTTCGCATATCGAAGCCGGGCAAGCGCGCCGGTTGCTTGACGAATACGCGCGCTACCGCGCCGAGCGCGCGCCGGAGGCCATGCTGCATGCCCTGCGCCAGCTTGCCGTCCTGTTGAGCCAGCATCCCGGCATTCATCTGGAAAAGCTGCGCTGGCAGGCGGCGGAAGCCGTGCTGAATCTGAATGGCCGCGCTTCCGCCGCCGATCTTGCCCGTTTTCTCCGGCACCTTGCGCGCGCCGGCATGAATCACGAATACCGGCAGCCGCCGGAAGGCGCCGCCGCCGACTCGGCGGCGCCCGGCGCCGCGCCCTTCGATCTCCTGCTTGCCCTGCCGTCCGCGCCATGACGCCCTTTGCCAAATCCATGTCCCGGACCGCGCTGCTGGCGTTCCTCTTGATCGCGTCCGGCGCGGGCATTGCCCTGTTCGGGCAACAGGCGCGCGAGCGCGCGGCGCTTGAAGCCAGGATGAACGCCGCGCTTTTGAGCGCCGCGCGTGACCGCCTGCAAGAATTGCGGGGGCGGAAAGTCGAGCGTCTTGCCGCGCAACTGGCCGAACTGGAAGCGCAAGGATTCTTTGCCGCCGCCGATTCCGCCTCGCTTGCCGCCCGGCTGCAAGCGGCGCGCGGCGCGCTGGGCATGGGGGCGGCGCGGTCGGATTTTTCACTGCCGCAACGCTGGGGCGATGACGGCGTTCCATTGTGGCAGAACGAATTGAGCCTCGAACTCGATCTGAATCACGAACAGGAATTCGCTGATTTCTGGCGCGTTCTTGAATGGCCAGGCCCTTTGCGCGTCACAGATTGTGACATGGCGCGCGTCGCCGCCTTGCCGCCCTCCCCCGGCCCCAATCTCAGGGCTTCCTGCCGCCTGCAATGGCTTTCCGGCAAAGAGACGGCGCGCTGACGCCGTTTGCCGCATCGCGGCTCCCGCCGGTTTTCTTCCCGCCTTTCGCCGATGCCGTTACCGGGCGTCCAGGTCTGTTGCAGAAAAGCAACAAATAATGATTTTCTTCTAACTATTTTCAAAAAAAGTCAGATTTGACTTGCGCGGGGGGGGGGGGG
>JAITJU010000059.1 GCA_031278735.1 Zoogloeaceae bacterium | reverse complement strand
CGGGAAATGACGCGGGAAACAACCGGTATTTTCATGTCATGATGGAGGGTAAGCGTGGCGAACGATGGAACGCCAATCATACATGCATCGGAATGCCAAACAAAAATTTTTGCTCATATCCATATCTCAAGCCTGATTTTCCGCACTCGCGTCCTCGACTGGCGCAGAGGATAGCGGTACGAATCGCCTGCCGGATTTCCCCGTCCCCCAGGATCACATCATCACCCGCGCCGCCATGAATGGTATCCATCCCCGCGCCGCCGTCTACCCAGTCGCCCAAATTGCCGCTCTTCGCCGTCGCGGGCAGCAGATGATCGCCCACATTTCCTGCGTGCAGGATGTCGTCGTCCAGTCCGCCCAGAACGATGTCGCGTCCGTCGCCGCCCACGACCCGGTCCTGATCCTCCAGGCTGGCGTCGCCCGTGTGCGGCCCCGCCTGAATGTGGTCGTTGCCCGCGCCGCCGAACACCACATCCTGCCCGTATGAAGTCTGCGCGTTGTCGTTGCCGTCGCCCAGTTCCACCCAGTCGTTTTGTGTCGTCCCCGTCACCGAATCCGGCAGCGCCCCCGTGGCCACCGAACGCGCATTCTCCGAAAGCAGCGCCTGATCGTAGCCGGAAGGCGAAAGTTTGACCGGAGCGCCATAATCCAGACCTTCCGTCTCAAGATGGATGCCGAGATCGCCAGAAACAAAATCCAGAACGCGAACCTGCGCCGCGCCATCCGCGTGAACATCGAGCCGCTCCAGCAAACCCAGCAGGGCTTCCTTGGTCGCGTAGTCGCTCGGGTTGGCGGTCAGTAAATCAATCGCGGCTTGCGAGGTCAAATTGCCCATGTTCAAATTCCCTCGGCAAGCTCAAGATTCAAATCGAAGCTGGTGTATTTTGAGAAAATGCCCGATACCCGGTAGACCAGCAAAGCCTCGTACAAGTCCTTCAGGATTTCCTCTCGATGCGGCATCAGTTCCGGCGGCAATCGCCTCGCTTTACCCAGCATGCCCACTTTTTCGCCCATCAGACCAAGACTCATGAGGCGCAGATGACCCCATCCGTGCCCCGTGCTTTCTCCCCCCCGCGCCAACCATTTGGCCTCCACCCAAAGCTCGTGCCCGTGCCACAGGAACACCCAGCCATACAGACCTGTCGGCCAGCGATTGTCTGAACCCGGACGCATTTCCCGTTCCTCCGCCGGATCGAGCAGATAGATGCCCCGCTCATGGTCGATCGTGCAGGCGCTGGGAGTTATGTAATCACTCACGACGATGCGTCGCTCGATCTCCGGGATGTTGTACCGTTCCCGGTCGTTCCCCGTGATGCGTTCATTGACGAATGCCATTTCCGCCTCCGTATTTTTCATGCCATGGATAGCGCGGCATCACAACAGGCTTCCGGTTCAGCGCAAGAGGCGCCGACGATAATTCATGCCTATATCCTTATGCTTTTCATTGCGCCAAAGCTGCTTTTCCCATCTTCCCCACCATCCATCCCAAAACCCGTCTTCCACCCAATCCTCAAACCCGCCGCTCTCTGTCGTCGCGGGCCGCATGTCAAGCCCTATGCTTCGGGTGGGCGTGTCCATTCGGCATGACCCCGCTATAGCGTATGTATTGGGACGGCGTTACGGAAATGTCGCGTCCCCGACGATTGGATTCAATTGAATCTGGCGGGCGATTGAAGCATTGTGGGTGAGAAGCGCGCCACATGTTCATGGCGTCCAGAGGGGTTTTGTCGTTGAGGGCAGTTTGCGGGAGGTGTTCGTTGTAGAGCGTGCCGCATCACTATGCTCCTCGCTTTTGATGAAGGGGGAAGTTGCGCCCCGAAAAATAGCGAAATGGGGAGAGTTCGCTCCCGATTCTTCCACTTCCAATCCCCCTTTCTCCGGCATTTCCTTGATACAATGCCCCACTTTTGTAACCGTCCCTCTCTGATTTTGATGAAGCCGCGCATTCGTTTTTTCCCGCATGGGGTCACGCCGTTGTCCGGTCGAGCCAAACCGGAGCATGGGCGTCCCGCGGCTGACGACAAGCGATGAGCGATGAAGCCCTCCCAGAAGCCCGGCAGGCGCTTTGGGAGCAAAAACCCTTCTTCCGGCGCGCCATTGCCTTCAGCCTGGTGATCGGCGCCCTGATGCTGGCGCCTTCCTTCTATATGCTGGAAGTCTATGACCGGGTGGTCAACAGCCGGAGCGTGATGACCCTTGTCATGTTGACGCTCCTGCTGGCGCTGGCCTATTTCGTGCTGGAATTCCTGCAATGGGCGCGCGCGGGCGTCATGCGTCTGGCCGCCGAGGGGTTCGACGGGAAGATGAGCCAGCGCGTCTATGACGCCGTTTTCCGCGCCAATCTTTCCGGCGCGCGCGCCGCGGGGCTGCGCGGACTCCAGGATTTCGCCAGCGTGCGGGATTTCGTTTCCGGGGGCGGCGCGGCGGCGCTCATGGACGTGCCCATGGCCATCCTCCTCATCGGCGTCATTTTCTGGATCGACGCGACGCTGGGCTGGTTCAGCCTCGTGAGCGCCTGTATCCAGGCCGGAATCGCCGCCCTGAACAAACGCGCCTCCGGCCCGCCCCTGAACCGGGCCAACGAAGCCGCCATGCGCGCGCGAAACTTCGCCGAAGCCGCGCTCAGGAATGGCGAGGCCGTGCAGGCCATGGGCATGGCCGAGGGACTCCGGCAACACTGGCTCAAGGCGCAGGAAGACATGCTCAAGAACCAGGCGCGCGCTTCCGATAGCGGCAGCCTCTACAGCGTGCTCGCCAAATACGTGCAGATCGTTTCCGGTTCCCTGTCGCTGGGCATCGGCAGCTGGCTCATTCTATCCGGCGATTTCGGCGGCAGTTCCGGCATGATGCTGATGGCTTCGATCATCACCGGGCGCGCGCTCGCGCCGCTGGTTCAGGTCATTTCCGGCTGGCGCAACGTCGCCCGCGCCCGTGACGCGCTGGAACGCCTGGAAACCCTGCTCGCCCGGATTCCAGCCCGTCCGCCCGCCCTTTCCCTGCCGCCGCCCAAGGGTCTGTTGCAGGCGGAGCAAGCCTGCGCCGTCGCGCCGGGAAGCAATCTTCCGATTCTGCACAATCTTTCCTTTGCCATCCCGCCCGGCAAGACCCTGGCCATCGTCGGCCCCTCGGCCTCCGGCAAGAGCAGTCTTGCCCATCTGCTCGTCGGCGTCTGGCCCTGCGCCTCCGGCAAGGTGCGGCTGGACGGCGTTGACGTCTTCGCCTGGGACAAGGAGGAACTGGGGCCGCACATCGGCTACCTGCCGCAGGAAGTCGCGCTCTTTGAAGGGACGCTGGCCGAGAATATCGCCCGCTTTGGCGCGCTTGATCCGGCGCGCGTCGAGGAGGCTGCCCGTCATGCCGGATTGCACGAACTCATCCTCGCGATGCCGCAGGGTTATGATACGGAAACAGGCGCGGAAGGCGCGGCGCTTTCGGGCGGCATGCGCCAGCGCGTCGGGCTTGCCCGCGCCCTTTACGGCAATCCAAGGATCGTGGTGCTCGACGAACCCAACGCCAATCTGGACGACGCGGGCGAGGCCGCGCTCATCGCCGCCTTGACGCGGCTGCGCGCCAATGGCGTCACGGTGGCGCTCATCACGCATCGCGCCAGTCTGCTGGATGCCGCGGATCTGATGCTCGTCCTGTTCAACGGCGAGGCGAAACTTTACGGCCCCCGCAGCGAGGTGCTCGCCGCCATGCAAAAACAGTCCGTCCCGGTTGACCGTCCCGCGCCCGCTTCCCGGCTGATCTGAAAGAAGCGCCATGTCCCTTGCCCTCAAAACCGCCATCCGCAGGTACGCGACCGCATTTTCCGGCTTTTCCCGCCGCAGCGAACTGAACCGTTTCTTGTGGAATTTCCGGCGCGAAATCGCCAGCGTCTTTTGCTTCACGGCCCTGATCAACGTGCTGATGCTCACGCCCACGCTGTACATGTTGCAGGTATTCGACCGGGTATTGGTCAGCCAAAGCGAATTCACGCTCTTTGCCGTCACGCTGATGCTGCTTTTCTTTCTGGGCGTCATGAGCTTTTCCGAGTGGGTGCGCGCCCGCCTGCTCGTGCGCCTGGGCGTGCGGATCGACACGCGCCTGAACCCGCGCGTCTTCAGCGCCGCCTTTGCCTTGCAAAACGAGGGCAAGGACAAGGAGGCCGCCCGGCTTTTCGACGATCTTTCCAGGGTTCGCCAGTTCCTGACCGGGCAGGGATTGCTCGCCCTCCTGGACGCGCCCTGGTCGCCGGTTTACGTTTTCGCGCTCTTTCTCCTGCATCCGGCGCTGGGGTTGCTGGCCATCGTTTTCTGCGCCGCGCTGATCGCCCTTGCCTGGATTTCCGGCCTCGTCATGAAAGCGCCGCTGGAAGAGGCCGGGGAAGCCGCGCAAAAGGAGTCCGCCCATCTCCGCGGCAAGCTGCGCCACGCTTTTCTGGCGGAAGCCATGGGAATGCAGGGCAACATGCGCAACGCCTGGATGACGCGCCATCGGAAGACGCTGACCAAGGGGCGTCTGGGGCAGGACGCGCAGGCGCGCATGCAATCCATCACCCGCTTCGTTCGCGCCTTTCAGCAATCGCTCTGCCTGGCGACCGGCGCCCTGCTCGTGATTTTCGGCAAGATTTCCCCCGGCGCCATGATTGCCGCCAACGCCCTGATGGGACGCGCCACCCATCCGGTTGACGTCCTGATGAACAACTGGAAGAGCCTGCTTGCCGCCCGGCAGTCCTATATTGATCTGGAAGCCGCCCTGGAAGCGCATCCGCACCGGGAAGCCTTTCATGTCGGCAATGACGCGGCGTCCGGCGCGACGCTCGTCCTCGAACGGGTCAGCGCCGCGGCGGAACACCGGCAAGCGCCAATTCTGGAAGACATTTCCTTCACGCTGCCCGCCGGCGCGTCCCTGGGCGTCATGGGGCATTCTGGTTCCGGCAAATCCACGCTGGCGCGGGTGTTGCTCGGCATCTGGCCGCAAGTCGAAGGCGAGGCGCTGTATGACGGCGTTTCCCTGCGCGCGCTGGATCGCGCCGCCCTGGGCGCCGAACTTGGCTATCTGCCGCAGGACGTTGAGCTTTTGAACGGCAGCATTGCCGAGAACATCGCCCGTTTCGGCAAGGTCGACGCGGACAAGGTCATCGCCGCCAGCCAGTCCGCCGGGGTTCATGAAATGATCCTGCGCTTTCC
>JAITJU010000049.1 GCA_031278735.1 Zoogloeaceae bacterium | reverse complement strand
ACAAAACGCCTGAACGACCAGTTCGCCCGCCGGGATCATCGCAGCCCCAGAAACGCCCGCCGGTTCTTGCCGGAAACCCTTTCGCCGGAGGCGGCTTCTCTGGCCAGGGCGGCGGAACGGGGCGGGGAAAGAAGTTCCGACAGCACGGCGCAGGCCGTCTGCCGCGCCGCTTCTTGCGAAGTGAATTGATGGGGCGGGGAAAACAGCGAACACAGGTGATAGATGCCCAGTTCTTCCTCGGCGGCGACGAGAAACGTGTACGCGCCGGAAGGAAAACGCCAGACGTGCGTGTCGCCCGCGGCCTTGTCCGGCCAGGGGGCGCGGGCGTCGGAAGCGGGCAGGAGCAGGAGATTCATTGCCCAGGGCGTAATCAGGACGCCCAGCCATCGCCCGTTTTCCGTTTGCCGAAAACCCACGGCCTCGACATCGAGCGCCGGGTTGCCGAGCGGCATGTCCGCCATGCCGCCCGCGGCAATACGCCGAAAGACGCGCGTCAGGCTTGCTTCGGGATTGAGGGCGTGTGAAACGGTGCGCATGACGGGATTTTTCCACAAGCCGCCGAACGCCGTCCAGTCGTTCGCGAAAAACATTTGACATGCCTCCCTTCCCTTCCGGGAGGATGGGGCGCCAAGGCGGCGGTCATCGCGGCGGCGTCACGGGCCTGGTTATGATCAATGCAAAAAAACACTGGCATTTTCCGATGCCATCCGGGATAATGGGCGCTCATTTTCAATCGACAAAGGAATTCCCTCATGAAAAAAACCCTGCTCTCCCTGTGCGCCGCGCTTTCCCTGACGCTGGCCGCGGGATTCGCCCAGGCGGCGGAAGACGGCGCGCCGAAGAAAGAACCCTCACCGGCGCAGAAAGCGCAGCGGGAAAAAATGAAAACCTGCAATCAGGAAGCCAAGGCGCAATCCCTGAAAGGCGATGCGCGCAAGGTTTTCATGAAGGAATGCCTCTCCTCCGGAAACACCCAGAACAAGGAATAACCCTCGCGCCGATCCCTTGCGCGATGTGCGGCACAAGGCGCGTCACAGCATAAGCCGTGACGCGCCTTGTGCCGCATTGGCGCGAGCGCCCGCCGACACGCGGAGGACGCTGACGCGGTGCGGGAAAACGCGATTGCCCTGTGCGGCGACGTTTGGATGCGGTTAAAATGACGCGCTCGCGCGGCGATGTCCTGTTGTTCGCGCCGCTGTCCGTCTTTTTCAATCTTCGTCTTACAGGAGCATCGCCCCATGATTCTGGTCACGGGCGGCGCTGGCTTCATCGGCGCGAATTTCATTCTCGACTGGCTGGCGGCCTGCGACGAGCCGGTGGTCAATCTGGACAAGCTCACTTACGCGGGCAACCTGGAAAACCTGGCTTCGCTCGTCCGCGACGCCCGTTATGGCTTCGTTCAGGGCGACATTGTTGACCGCGCCCTGCTGGACAATCTTCTTGCCGTCCACAAACCCAGGGCGATTGTGCATTTCGCGGCGGAAAGTCATGTCGACCGCTCCATCCGCGGCCCCGGCGAATTCATCCGCACCAACGTCGAGGGCGCCTTCACGCTTCTGGAAGCGGCGCGCGCCTACTGGTCTTCCCTGCCGTCGGCGGAAAAAGCCGCTTTCCGTTTTCATCACGTGAGCACGGATGAGGTCTACGGCAGTCTCGCGCCCGAAGCGGCGCCCTTCGCGGAAACGCATCCTTACGCGCCCAACAGTCCCTATTCCGCCAGCAAGGCCGCCTCCGATCATCTGGCGCGCGCCTGGTTTCACACCTACCGGTTGCCGGTAAGCATCAGCAATTGCTCCAATAATTACGGCCCGTTCCATTTTCCGGAAAAGCTCATTCCGCTCGTCATCACCAGCGCGCTGGCCGGCAAGCCCCTGCCGGTCTATGGCGATGGCCGACAGGTACGGGACTGGCTGTACGTCCGCGACCACTGCGTCGCCATCCGCCGCATTCTGGCGGCGGGACGAGCGGGCGAGACCTACAATGTGGGCGGCGACAGCGAAATGAGCAATATCGCGCTGATCGGGATGATTTGCGCCTTGCTCGATGCCCTGCGGCCGCGCGCCGACGGGTTGTCCTACGCGCGCCAGATCGTCCATGTCGCCGACCGTCCCGGTCACGACCGCCGCTATGCCATCGACGCGCGCAAAATCGAGCGGGAACTGGGTTGGCGGCCAAGCGAAACCCTGGCGAGCGGCATTGAAAAAACCGTGCGCTGGTATCTGGAAAACGAGGATTGGACGGCGCGTGTGCAAAGCGGCGCCTACCGCGAATGGATGACGCGCCATTACGGGGCGGCGCATGGCTGAGCGCGCCATCCTGCTCACGGGCTGCAATGGTCAGTTGGGTTTTGAGTTGCGGCGCGCGCTTGCCGCCCTGGGGACGGTCGCGGCGCTTGATCGGCGCGCCTGCGACCTTGCCGCCGATGCCGCCGCCCTGCGCCGTCGTCTGGATGATCTGATCGCCGAATATCGTCCTGCCGTCATCGTCAATGCCGCCGCCTGCACGGCGGTCGACCGCGCCGAGACGGAGCCGGAACTGGCGCGCGCCGTAAACGCGCGGGCGCCCGGCGTTCTGGGCGAGGCCGCCGCCCGCGTCGGCGCGCTGGTCGTGCATTATTCGACGGACTATGTGTTTGATGGTCTCGCCAGCGGCGCGTACCGCGAGGAAGACGCGCCGAATCCCTGCAACGTCTACGGCGAGAGCAAGCTGGCGGGCGAGCGGGCGTTGCTGGCCAGCGGCGCGCGCTGCCTGATTTTCCGCACTTCCTGGGTGATTGGCGCGCATGGGGAGAACTTCGCCAGGACCATTTTGCGTCTGGCGGAGGAGCGGACGCGCCTTGATGTCGTTGCCGATCAATACGGCGCGCCCACCGCCGCCGCCCTGATTGCCGAAACGACGCGGCTGGCGCTGCAACGCCGCGAGGAAGCGCCGGAAGGTTTTCCTCTGGGGCTTTATCACCTGACCGCGGCGGGCGCGACCAACTGGCGCGACTACGCCGCCTTCATTCTTGCCGAGGCGCGGCGGGCGGGGCGCGTCCTCAAGCTGACGGAGGCGGGATTGAGGGCTATTCCCGCCCGCGACTATCCGCTGCCCGCCGCCCGTCCCGCCAATTCCCGCCTGGATTCTTCGCGCCTGCAACATGCCCTTGGTCTGCGTCTGCCGCACTGGCGGCAGGGGGTGCGGCAAACCCTGCGGCAGATTTTTGAGCTATAACGACAAGAGACGCCGCATCATTTTTCCGTAATTCCTGGATGCCGAATCATGAACAGAATGCTGTTTTTCGCCGCTCTTCTCCTGGGGCTTCCCATTGCGCCCGCGGCGGCGCAGGCCTACAAATGTCTGGAAAACGGCAAGACCACCATTTCCACTTCGCCCTGTCCCGCCGGATCGGTCACCCGCGCGGAAATCGCGGCGGAAGCGCTGCCGGACATCGAGTCCGCCCGCGCCGAGGAAGCGCGTCTGCAACACTATGCGGACAATCTGGCGCGCGAGCGCCTGGCGCGTGACGCCGCCCATGCCGCCGAACAGAAGGCGAGAGCGGAGCAGGCGGTTCTGGAGGCGCGCGTGGAGCGGGAAAAAGCCGAGGCCGAGGCGCTGCGCGCCAGCGCCGAGCGGCGCGTCATGGTGTACGACGCGCCGTTTTACGGCTATGGCCGGTATAACGGCAGCTTCAAGGGGTATGGTGTGCGCCGGAACACGCTTTCTCCCGGCTTTTCCGTCCGCATCCAGTCCGGCAATGCCGGGCGCGGCGGCGTCTTGCGCGGCGGCGCCTCGCGTTCGGACAACCGGCGTCCCTGAACCGGGTTTGGGGCAATCGCGTTCGCGGGGGGTTCGTTTTCGGAAACCGTCAGACCCCGAAGCGTCCCATCAGGTCGAAGGAAGTTTCCTTGCCGATTTTGTCGCCGTGGGTTTCGAGCCATTGTTGCGCTTCGTGGTAGCCGATGTCGTGCAGTTTTTTCAGGAAGGGCCAGTCGGCGGCGACCTTGGTGGCGCTGCCGAATTTCCGCAGCAGGTCGGCGGATTCCATGAGGTGGAAGCGGGTTTCCAGCGTGTAGCGTTCGAGGTCGTCCGGCGCGTGGAGGGCGCGTCCCAGGACGCGTTGCAGGCTGGTCGGCCAGCCCGCGCGGGTTTCCTGGCTTCTTGCCTGGCTGTAGGCGATGACGTTGGCGAAGAGCAGCATTTCGCGCAGGAGGCTGGTGTTGAAGGCCAGTTCCATGGTGCGGGCGCGGATTTCCTCCGCCGTTTTCGGCGTGCCGCCATAATCGGGCGGCGCCAGCAGAATCAGGAGGATGTCCCGCGACTGGCATTCGTAGAACAAGGGGAAAACCGGCGGATTGGCGGCGTAGCCGCCGTCCCAGTAGGGTTCGCCGTCGATTTCTATGGCCTGGTGCAGCATGGGCAGGCAGGCGGAGGCGAGCACGGCGTCCTCGCTGATTTCCGCCGTGCGAAAAAGCCTGAGTTTGCCGGTATTGGCGTTGGTGGCGGCAAGGAACAGGCGCGCCGGACTGTAGAGGCGCAGGCCGGTGAAGTCGATGCGCGACTTCAGCAGTTTTCTCAGCGGATTGAAGTTGAGCGGGTTCAGTTGGTAGGGGGAAAGATAATGCACCCAGTTGAGCATGAGCTTGGTGGCGGGCAGGAGCGCCTGTTTTTCGCCGAGCAGGCTGGGGATGGCGACGGAAAAATCCAGCGGCACGCTGTCGGCGATGCCGCGCCAGAATTCCGCCAGCGCCTGGCGCGCGCCGCTCTTGCCGCCTTTCATCAAGCCGTCGGCCAGCACCACGGCGTTCATGGCGCCGGCGCTGGCGCCGCTGATGCCGTCGAAATCGAAGCGCCCGTCTTCCAGAAGGCAATCCAGCACGCCCCAGCTATACGCGCCATGCGCGCCGCCGCCCTGCAATCCCAGGTTGATGGCGCGCGTTCCGTTGGTGTTTTCCGTATTCATGGCTATTGTTCCTCACGTTGACGGTTGGCGCGGCGGCAAGGATACTTTGCCGGGACGTGAATCCGGCAGCGGTTTCGCGTGATTTGTTTTTGACGGGAATCTTTCATGTTGTCCAAGTCTCCATTTCCCGGCGTGCCGGGGCCTGTGGCGCTGATCGTGCTGGATGGCCACGGCGTCAGCCCCCGCTCCGCCGCCTTCGGCAACGCCATTGCCGCCGCGCGCGCGCCCACGCTGGATCGGCTTTTCGCCGAATGTCCGCATACCTTGCTGAAGGCGCATGGCGTCGCGGTGGGTATGCCGTCCGACGCGGACATGGGCAATTCCGAGGTCGGCCACAACGCCATCGGCGCGGGGCAGGTTTACGCCCAGGGCGCGGCGCTGGTCGCCCAGGCCATCGAAAGCGGCAGCATCTGGCAGGGAAGCGGCTGGCGAGAGATTATCGCCCAAATCAGGGCGAATGCCGGAAATGTTTTGCATTTGATCGGGCTGCTTTCCGACGGCAATGTACACAGCCACGTCGAGCACCTGAACGCCCTGCTGCGGCAGGCCAGGGCGGAAGAGGTCAAACGGGCGCGCGTCCATGTCCTGCTGGATGGCCGCGACGTGCGGGCGACCAGCGCGCTCGACTACATCGAGCCGCTGGAAGTCCTGCTGGCCGAGCTTTCCCGCGGCGGCATGGATGCCCGCATCGCTTCCGGCGGCGGCAGGCAGGTGATTACGATGGATCGCTATGAAGCCGACTGGCGCATGGTGGAACGGGGCTGGCGCGCGCACGTGCTTGGCGAAGGCGAATTCTTCCCGGATTGCGCCGCGGCGGTTCGCGCCTTGCGCGCGCGGCGTCCCGGCGTCAGCGATCAGGATTTGCCGCCCTTTGTCATTGCCGACGCGGAAGGAAAGCCGGTCGGCGCGATTCAGGATGGCGACGCCGTGGCGCTGTTCAATTTTCGCGGCGATCGCGCCATTGAAATCAGCCGCGCGTTCGAGGAGGCGGATTTCGACAAATTCGATCGCGGGCGTTTCCCCAGGGTCGCCTACGCCGGTATGCTGCAATATGACGGAGACCTGGCGCTGCCCAAGCGTTTTCTGGTGTCGCCGCCCGCCATCCAGAACACCTTGAGCGAATGGCTGTCCCGAAGCGGCGTTGCCCAGTTCGCCTGTTCGGAGACGCAGAAATTCGGGCATGTCACCTATTTCTGGAACGGCAACCGTTCGAGCAGGTTTCCGCTGGAGACCTGGCAGGAGATTCCGGGCGATTGCGTTCCCTTCGAGCAGCGCCCGTGGATGAAATCCGCCGAAATCGCCGACGCCCTGATCGCCGCGATCCGGGGCGGCGCTTACCGTTTTTTGCGCTGCAATTTCGCCAATGGCGACATGGTGGGGCATACCGGCGATTTCCGCGCCGCGGTTCTGGCGGTGGAAGCCGTGGATCTGGCGCTTTCCCGCATCCTGCCCGTCATCAGGGAGGCGGGCGGCGCGGCGCTGATCACCGCCGATCACGGCAACGCCGATGAAATGTTCGAGATCGACCCCGAAACCCGGCAGCCTTGCCGCAACCCGGACGGCACGCCCAGGGCGAGAACCGCCCACACCCTGAATCCCGTGCCGCTCATTCTCTACGAACCCGGAGGCCGCTTCGCGCTGACGCCGCCGCCGGAAGCGGGGCTTGCCCACCTTGCCGCCAGCGTGGCGCAATTGCTCGGTCTGGAAAAACACGCCGACTGGCGTCCCGGCCTGTTGACGCCCAGGGGCGTCGCCTGAGGCTCGCCCGCTTCCGTCACGGGCTTTTCTTCGGAGCGTCGGGAGCGGTCGGGGCGGGGGTCGCCGTTTTCAGGGCGCGGTTTATCCAGCGGAGCATGTCGTTCCAGATCTGGCGTTGTTCCAGCGCGCTGGGCATGATGGTCGCGTGCGAGAGTTCTATGGTGATGACGGGGATATTCTTGTGCACACCGCCGAAGTTGCCCAGCGAGCCGGGATGGACGCCAAGCTGGTTCAGGCGGAGATGGCCGAATCGTCGCGGCTTTTGCAGCGGGCCGTCGTAATCGAGCACGCCGTAGGGCGCGTGTACCGAGACGATGACGTCCGGCTCGAAATCCCCGATTTCCTTTTGCAGCCAGCGGGTTTCCGGTTCGGACATGGCGGCCTTGCCGGGATAGCGGCGCGGATCCTTGCCGGTGCGCTTTTGCCAGTAGGCGAGCGCGTCGCGCGACCAGTCCGGCGTGGGAAAGTTGCGGTTCAGATCGACGCCATGTCCGTTGGTGCGCCGCGCCGGTTGGGCGAGGAGGCCATCCGGGTTGGCCAGCGGCGCGATGCGCCAGTGGTGGCGTCGCGCCTCGTCTTCGGAAAGCCATTCCATCCA
>JAITJU010000308.1 GCA_031278735.1 Zoogloeaceae bacterium | reverse complement strand
GCCGGTTCGCGCTGGGCATAGACCTGGGGACGACGCATACCCTGGCGGCAACGGTGAAGAACGGCATGGCCGTGGCGCTGGATGACGCCGAGGGGCGTCCGCTGTTGCCTTCCGTGGTGCGCTATCACGCGGACGGCAGCGTGGAAACGGGCTACGCCGCCCTGCGCGGACGCACGGAAGACCCGCGCAACACCGTGTTGTCCGTCAAGCGCCTCATGGGGCGCGGACGCCACGACATCGCGTACGCGGAATCCATGCCCTACGACTTCGTCGACGCGCCCGGCATGGCGCGGATAAGAACCTGCGCGGGCGAAAAAAGCCCGGTGGAAATTTCCGCCGAAATTCTCAAGGCGGCGCGCGCGCGCGCCGAAGCGCGTCTGGACGGCGAACTGGCGGGCGCGGTGATTACCGTGCCCGCCTACTTCGACGACGCCCAGCGGCAGGCCACCCGCGACGCCGCGCGCCTGGCCGGACTGAACGTGCTGCGCCTCCTGAACGAACCCACCGCCGCCGCCGTCGCCTATGGCCTGGATAACGCCAGCGAAGGCATTTACGCCATCTACGATCTGGGCGGCGGCACTTTCGACATTTCCATCCTCAAGCTGGCGCGCGGCGTGTTCAGGGTGCTGGCCGCCGGCGGCGATTCCGCGCTGGGCGGCGACGATTTCGACCAGCGCATTTTCTGCTGGGCGCTGGAGGAAGCCCGCCTGCCGCCGCTGTCGGCAAAAGACGCGCAGCAGGTCATGATCCGCGCGCGGGAAGCCAAGGAATTCCTGAGCCGCCACGAAAAAGCACCCATCACGGCCAAACTCGAAAACGGCCACATGCTCGACCTGACGCTGGATATCGCCACCTTCGCCCGCATCACCCAAAATCTGGTGGACAAGACCCTGCAAGCCGTCAAACGCGCCCTGCGCGACGCGGCGCTGCGCGCGGAAGACATCAAGGGCGTGGTCATGGTCGGCGGCGCGACCCGTATGCCGCAAGTGCAGCGCGCCGTGGCGGAATTCTTCGGACGCGACCCCCTGAACAACCTCGACCCGGACAAGGTCGTCGCCCTGGGCGCGGCAATGCAGGCGAACCTCCTCGTCGGCAATGAAAACGGGCGCGACGACTGGCTGCTGCTGGACGTCATCCCGCTGTCGCTGGGGCTGGAAACAATGGGCGGACTCGTGGAAAAAATCATCCCCCGCAACACCACCATCCCGGTCGCGCGCGCGCAGGAATTCACCACCTTCCGCGACGGCCAGCGCGCCATATCCATCCATGTGCTGCAAGGCGAACGCGACCTGACGGCCGACTGCCGCAGCCTGGCGCGCTTTGAATTGAAGGGCGTGCCGCCGATGGCGGCGGGCGCGGCGCGCATTCGCGTCACTTTTCAGGTCGACGCGGATGGACTCCTGTCGGTTTCGGCGGAAGAACAGACGACAGGCGCGCAGGCAGGCATCGACATCAAACCTTCCTACGGACTTTCCGACGACGAAATCGTCGCCATGCTCAAAGACTCCCAGCGCCACACGCGCGACGACGCCCGGCAACGCGCCCTGAAGGAAGCGCAGGTCGAGGCGCAGCGCCTGCTCGAAGCAACACAGGCCGCCCTGAAAGAAGACGCGCGCCTGCTGAACCCGGAAGAACTCGCCGCCGTCGAAACGGCTGCCGCCCGCCTGCAACCCCTGATCCTGGGCGACAATCGCCGCCAGATTGCGCTGGGCATGGATGAACTCGCCTTCGCCACCCAGGAATTCGCGCATCGACGCATGAACAAGAACCTCCGGCAGGCGCTGGCGGGACGCTCGCTGGCGGAACTGGAACAGGAAGGAAACACGGAAAAATGACGCGCATCACAATACTGCCGCACGGGGAAATCTGCCCGCAAGGCGCGGCAATCGAGGCGGAAGAGGGAAAAACCCTCTGCGACGCCCTGCTGGCGAACGACATCGAAATCGAACATGCCTGCGCCCAATCCTGCGCCTGCGGCACCTGCCACGTCCTCGTGCGCGCGGGCTTCGAGACGCTGCCGTCGGCGGACGACTGCGAAGAGGATCTGCTGGACAAGGCATGGGGACTGGAGGCGTGTTCACGCCTGGCTTGCCGGGTCATCGTCACAAAAGCGCCACTGACGGTGGAAATCCCCCGCTACAGCATCAACCTGGCGCGCGAGAATCAGGAGCCTGTATGAAACAATGGCACGACATTCCCGCCATCGCCCGCGCCCTGGCGGACGCCCACCCGCGCCAGGATCCGGCGCGCGTGAATTTCATCGACCTGCGAAACTGGATACTGGCGCTCCCGGATTTCAACGGCAACCCGGCGCATTGCGGCGAAAAAATCCTGGAAGCCATTCAGCAGGCGTGGATGGACGAAGCGCAGGATTGATCCGGCATCCGGCGCGCAAAAGCCAACGCGCCAAACCGCATGAAAGACGAAACAAGGCGCCGGAACACGGCGCCACTGCCTCAGTCCGCTTGACGCGGACAACGCCCCACCCTATAATCGCGTCTTTCTGGCGCGGGGTGGAGCAGTCTGGCAGCTCGTCGGGCTCATAACCCGAAGGTCGCAGGTTCAAATCCTGCCCCCGCAACCAACCCAACGCCGCCAGCAACGTTCTTCAGCAACGCCAACGCCGCATCGCCCGCCTGCCCGCCACATCGCCATTTTTCCCCGCGGCAAACACGCCCGCTCCCGCAACCTCGCAGCAGTTCCGCAAACCCCGCAACCCCGCAATTCCGCAATTTCGCGGCAAACGTCAAACGCCATCCAATTTATCCGCGAACCGGCCAACCTTCCGGGCTTTTGCCGGGCGCGCCCGCTTCTCTGTGTCGCGGTCAGCGCGGCGCGAGGGCGTCCATTCGGCGCAAGCCTTCCAGCGTCAAATCTGGGACGTGGCGCGCGGGAAGCGCGGCAAGCAGCGGCAGCAGCGCCGGGGACGCGCCGCCGGACAGAAGACAGCAGGCGGCGCCCGGCAGGCGGGCAAAAGCGCGCTCGACGGCGCCAATCTGGGCTTCCAGGCAACCGCTGGTCACGGCGTCGGCCGTGTTGCGGGGAAAGGGAAGATGCGCGCCGGAAACACGCTCCGGCGATAGCTTTGCCGCGCCCCGCGCAAGCGCCGCCCGCATCATCCCCAACCCCGGTAGAATCAGTCCGCCCAAAAATCTGCCCGCCGCGTCCAGACTGTCTATGGTCGTGGCCGTGCCCGCCATGACCACCAGACAAGGACGGGATTCGAGATGGCGCGCGCCTATCAGGGCGCACCAGCGATCCGCGCCTAGTGCCTCCGGCTCGCCGTATCCATTGATTACGCCCGCCGCCGCCGCGCCGCTCTGAACGACGGCAAGCGCAAGCTGCGGATAGACTTCCCGCGGCGCGCGCCGCAGCGCCGCTTCCCGTTTGTCATCGACCACGCTGGCCAGCAGCGCCGCGCGCGGCGGCGATTCCCCGCAAACGGCGGCAAGGCGCCGCGGCAGATGATCAATGTCCGCCCAGGGCAGCGCGCCCCGGCTTTGCCAATCCGCCGCGCGATTCCGGCTCAGTCCCCATTTCAGGCGGCTGTTGCCCGCATCAAGACAAAGCAGCATCAGGCCGCTCCAGCGCGCAGACTCAAATCGCCCGCCCAGAAAATCCGTTCGCCGCCCGCCGCGGCAAGGCGCAAGGCGCCGTTGTCATCAACGCCGCGGCAGACGCCTTCGGCCAGCACACGCCCCGCTTCCGTCAGGCGCACACTTTTCTCCTGCCAGACATGACGCGCCTGCCAGTCGGCGCGCAGCGGCGCAAAACCGCGCGCGGCGAAATCCGCCCACATCGAATCCAGTTCGCGCAGTATCGCCGCCAGCGCCGCGGAACGCTCCACCGGAATATCCATGCAGTCGGAAAGCCCCGCCGTCGCCTGCTCCGGCAGATCGGGCGCCCGAAGATTGAGGCCGACGCCAATGATGACCGCATCTCCCGCGCATTCAATCAACACGCCCGCGAGCTTGGCGTCCACTCCGTCTTTCCGGCAAAGCAGGTCGTTGGGCCATTTGAGACGCAAAGCGCGCGCGCCCAGTTTTTCCAACGCCCGCAAAAGCGCCAGACCCGCGGCAAGACTCAACCCGGCGCGCGCACCGGCGCCGCCCCGAAACAGCACGGAAAAAGTGAGGCTGTCTTCCGGCGTGGAATGCCAGACGCGCCCGCGCCGTCCGCGTCCCGCCGTTTGCCGATCCGCGACCAGCGCCTTGCCGGAAGGCGCGCCCGCCTCCGCCTGCTCGCGCAGCACGGTATTGGTGGAGGCGCACTCCGCGCGCCATTCGATACGCAGGCCGCTTGCCTTTTCCACGCGCGCGCAAACCCCGTCGTCCGCATTCATGGGTCATTCGTCCTCGGTAATGCCCAATTCCTGAATCTTGCGCGTGATGGTGTTGCGGCCTATGCCAAGCAACTGCGCGGCCTCGATGCGTCGACCGCCGGTCTGCTTCAACGCGCGCGCAATCAGGACGCGCTCGAAAATCCGCAGCAGCTTTTCATGCAGATCCGGCGTGGCGGCGGCAAGCAGGCGATCGACTTCTTCCGCCAGCGCATCCTCCCAATCCCCGGCAATCCGCTCCACCGGCGCTTCCCGCAATTCAGGCGGCAGGTCGCTGATTTCAATCTGCTGCCCCGGCGCCATGACCGTGAGCCAATGGCAAAGATTTTCCAGTTGCCGCACATTGCCGCCGAATTCCAGGCCAGTCAGATATTTCAGGGCGGCATCCGAAAGCCGCTTGGCCTCGCCGCCCAATTCCTGCGCGCTTTTTTGCAGGAAATGCCGGACGAGCAGGGGAATGTCCTCGCGCCGCTCGCGCA
>JAITJU010000279.1 GCA_031278735.1 Zoogloeaceae bacterium | reverse complement strand
CCCTTGCCGCCCGCGCCCGCCCGGAAAGAACCACGCCGGAACCACAATTCCGCGCCCGCCTGAAGGCCGCGGGATTGACCGACCCCAAGGCTTTCGCGCAAGGGTTTGCCGCAAGCATGGCGGCCTTGCGCCAGAAAGATACCTCGCCGTCCTTTGTGAAAGAAAGTTGAAAATGAACGCGCAGCCCCGCTTTTCCGTCATCATTTGCAGCATCGACGCCTGGAAATTCACGCAGGCCAGACTGTGTTACGAGCGCCTGCTGGCCGGCTGGCCGCACGAGATCATCGGCATTCACGACGCCGCTTCCCTCGCCGAGGGCTATAACCGGGGCATAAGCCGTTCACGCGGCGACATCCTGATTTTTTCCCACGATGACATCCTGATTATCGACCCCGATTTTGCCGCCAAAATCAGCGCGCGCATGCAAACCTGGGCAATTCTGGGCTTCGCGGGCACAGACCGCCTGATTGCGGATTTCTGGTTCGGCGCCGGACTTCCCCACCTGCATGGCGTGGTGGCGCATCCGGGAGGAACCCATTTCAAACTGAGCGTATTCGGCGTTTCCGACTGGCCGGTCATCGGCAATATCCAGGCCGTGGATGGCATGTGCATGATCGCGAGGCGCGAGACGGCGGAGGCGACAGGGTTCGACGCCTTCACCTTCGACGGCTTTCATCTCTACGATCTGGACTTCAGCTTCGCCGCCCACCGCGCCGGTCATGAAATTGGCGTCTGCTGCGATATTCCCGTCTTTCATGCGTCAACAGGAGACTTCGACCGGAAACACCAGCAATACGCCGAACGTTTGCTGGCCAAGTATACGGAACTGAAGGAGACGCCGCCGGAACAAATCCATCGGGAGATAGCGGGACGCGACGCCCTGTTCCGGGATCATCGCGCCGTGATCGCCGCCTGGCGGCCAGATGTGCTGCAACGTGTCGGCACCGCCATAAGGCGGTACGCCTGAACGGAAAGGCGCAATGCCGCTCCTGCAACGAAAACCCCCAGGCAGTCAGAGCGGGCGCGTCAGGGCAGGGCGCTCAATTCCTGCCGGTAGCGGCGGGCGTTTTCGGCGTAGTGGACGGCGCTTTGTTCCAGACGGGCGACTTCTTCATCGGTGAGTTCGCGCGCGACTCTTCCTGGCGCGCCGACGATCAGCGCGCGGTCGGGGAATTCCCTGCCTTCGGGGATCAGGGCGTGCGCGCCGACGATGCTGTGCCGACCGATGCGGCAGCGATTCAGCAATACCGCGCCCATGCCGATCAGACTGCCGTCGCCGACGGCGCAGCTATGCAGGATGACCTGATGGCCAACCGTGACGCGATCGCCGACCACCAGCGGGAAACCGGCATCCGTATGCAGCACGGAGCCATCCTGGATATTGCTGTCCGCGCCGATGATGATCGGGTCGTTATCGCCGCGCAACACGGCGTTGAACCAGATCGACACCCGTTCGGCAAGGCGGACATCGCCAATGACCGCCGCGTTGGGCGCAATCCAGACATCCTTGCCCAGCCGGGGCATCCGGGAATCGAGACGGTAAAGGGTCATGCGGCGCTCCTTCATCTTTCAGGGGTGGAAAGTGTGTCCAGCAGGCGGCGCAGAAGCCGCCAGCAATCACCGACAGAGGCAATATCAACGCATTCGCCGGGGGCGTGCGCGCCCCGAATGTCGGGGCCAAAGGAGATCATCTCCAGATGCGGATGCGAAAGGGCAAAAAGACCGCATTCCAGTCCGGCGTGAATGACCTCGAGACGCGGGGCGCGCCCAAAGGTTTGCTGGTACGCAAGCCGCGCCTGTTGCAGCAGCGTTGACGCGGGATTGGGCTTCCAGCCCGGATAGGCGCCCTCGCATCGCGCAGTGCCGCCGCTGGCGCGTATCTGGCGCACAATGTTTTCGGCCAGCGCGTCACGCGCCGCATCATCCTGCGAGCGCGCCAGCAGGCTGCATCGGCAATGGCGCGGCGCGATGCGCAGCGGCGCCAGATTGTTGGAAGTCTCGACGACGCCGGGAAAATCCCGGCTCATGGCGCTTACGCCAAAGGGGAGCGCGTGAATGTCCCGCAACAGGGAACGCCAGACCGAAGCGGCCAGCGCCTGCTCCGGCAAGGCGCCTTCCGGGGACGGCGCAAGCGTCAGGCTGGGCGTCTCCCGCGGATATTCCTGTTGCAGGCGCCGGGCATGATCCGCCAGCGTGGCCGCGATCGCGGCATGTTGCGCGGGCGTGAGCGCCAGATCCGCGAATGCCGAGCGGGGCAGGGCGTTGAATACCGTGCCGCCCTGCAACTGAATGAGCGGGAAATCGCTTTCCGCGCCCAGACGCGGCAACAGCGCAAGCAACTGCCGGATGGCATGGGCGCGGGGCTTGTGGATGTCAATGCCGGAATGCCCGCCGTCAAGACCATCCAGTTGCAGGCGATAGGGCTGCGCGGCGCGCGGCGCGGCGCTTGCGACGGCGCGGGCGTCAAGGTTGGCTTCAATGGCGACGCCGCCCGCGCAACCAAGATAGAACGCGCCCCATTCTTCCGTATCCAGATTGAGCAAAAAGCGCCCGCGCAGGCTCCCGGCTTCCAGATGACGCGCGCCGCCCATGCCCGCTTCCTCATCGACGGTGAGCAGGATTTCCAGCGGGCCGTGCGGCAGTTCCGAATCCTCCGCCGCCGCCAGCGCCAGCGCGACGCCAACGCCATTGTCCGCGCCCAGCGTGGTGTGCCGCGCCACAAGCCAGCCGTCCGCCATTTCCGGGAGAATCGGATGCCGATGAAAATCGTGCCCGGCGGCACAGGAATCGCATTCACAGACCATATCCACATGGCCTTGCAGGATGACGCCGGGCGCGTTTTCCCGTCCGGGCGCGGCGGGTTTCGTCAACACCAGATTGCCCGCGGCGTCGCTGCGCGCCGCGATGCCGCGCGCGTTCGCCCAATCGCGAAGATGCCGCATCAGGGCGCCTTCGTGCTTTGAAGGACGCGGAATGGCGCAGAGCGTGGCAAAATGCCGCCAAACCGCTTGTGGTTCGAGCGTGTCGAAAACAGGATTCGTCTTCATGCGGGCATTGAAAAACAGGAAGATTGCAATGAGAAAAACAGTAACACAAAAAGAAACGCAGAAAGAAACGCAGAGTCTACAGGCATTGACGCAGGCCGTGCTGGCGTTTCGTGACGCGCGCGACTGGGCGCAGTTCCATGATCTGAAACATCTGATGGTTTCATTGAACCTGGAAGCCGCCGAAGTGCTGGAATTGTCGCAGTGGAAAAGCGACGCCGAAATGGAAACCTTCGCCCGCGCGAGCGCAGGCCGGGAGGCGCTGGCCGACGAATGCGCGGATGTGCTGGCCTACCTGCTGCTGCTTGCCGAGCGCGCCGGAATCGACCTCGCGGCGGCGCTGTACGCCAAACTCGAAAAGAACGAACGCAAATATCCGGTACACAAAAGCCGTGGCCGCAAGGAAAAATACGACGCGCTGCAATGAATCAATCCCCCACTGTTGCCGCGTTTTCCGTTATCCGCCCCCGCCTTTTTTTCCGCCGCGTTCGTCCGCGCCATCCTTGTCTTTCGCCGCGGCGGCGGTTTCCAATTGCCATTTCGCCTGTTCGTCCCGCGCCAGTTGCCGCGCG
>JAITJU010000252.1 GCA_031278735.1 Zoogloeaceae bacterium | reverse complement strand
GACCCGCCCTTGCCGCCAGTTCCATCGCTGCAAACCTCTTTTGACCCTCCCTTGCCAGAAGCTTTTCCTCCCTGCCACGGTCACTTCCATTGCATATGGCATTCATGCGATTGCCCTGCGATCGCTGTTGACGATGACTCAATCAGCATTTCCCATGATATTCTGTCGCGTCGGAAAAACCGGGGATTCCCATGGGTAACGCCATCCGCGCGCTGCGGCGCAGCGTGAAAAGTCTGGCGAGACCGGGGCTTGCAGCCTTGCCTGCCGACTCCTGCGGCGGCTTCGCTGACTACCGGCTTGCGCCGGCTTACATCCGCCATTGCCTGGAAGCCTTGCGCCAATTGCGCGGCGGGGCATTGGTCAGCATCCCGCGAGAAGAATCCCGGCGGCAAACGCCATATAGTGACAGGAGATCATGACATGAAGAAAAACAGGGTATTCGGCGCGGTCATCATCGGCGATGAAATTCTTTCCGGGAAGCGCGAGGACGCGCATTTCGCGGCGATTGCCGCGCTATTGGCGGCGCGGGGGCTGCGGCTTTCCTGGGTGAGCTATTTGGGGGATGACCGCGCAAGACTCGCGGAAGCCTTCCGGCGCAGCATGGCGGCGGGAGACGTGGTGTTTTCCTGCGGCGGCATCGGCAACACCCCGGACGATCACACCCGACAGGCGGCGACCGACGCGCTGGGCGTGGGCCTGGAACGCTCGCCGGAAGCCAGGGCTGAACTGGAAGCGCGCTTCATCGGCGAACTGGGCGGCGAATTGACCGAGGCGCGTCAGCAACTGGGCGCTTTCCCCGCAGGCGCGAAAATCATCCCCAACCCCATCAACCGTGTGCCCGGTTTCATGGTGAAGGAACATTATTTCGTGCCCGGCTTTCCCCAGATGGCGCATCCCATGATCGAATGGGCGCTGGACACTTTCTATCGCCCGTTTTTTCGTCAAAACCCGTTGGTGGAAAAGGCATTCCTGTTGAGTGGGGAAAACGCCCATGAATCGGGATTGCTGCCCCTCATGGAACACGTCGTGGCCGCTTACCCGGATTTGCGCCTTTTTTCCCTGCCTTCGCTCAATGGCAAGGAGCGCCGCCATCTGGAACTGGGCGTGGAAGGCGAGGCGGCAGAAGTCGATTCGGCGATGGAGAAAATCCGCGAGGCCGTGACGGCGCTCGGCATCGACTGGGAATGGCGTAACTGACGGCCCGTTGGAATCCGGCATGAACGCAGGCGGAACCGATAGCGCGAAGGACGAACGGCCTATCATGAACAGAGGGGAGAAAAGTCTCCGAATCCCTCGAAGCCGCCGGTTTGCCCTCTGCACTCTCCCTCTGAGCGATGGTGGCGGCGCGAAAACCGATCTGGATACGGGCAAAAACAACCATGCTCATCCGCACAAAAGGCCGTTCGCGCGGAAAAGGAACAGCGCGAAGCGAGCGCGTCGCGCCGGAAAGCATTCGGTTTGTCGGGCTTTGCTTCCCGTCAATCGTTAACGGGCGAAGCAATTTTCTGCAGGCTCTTGCGGATTACAAGGCGAGGGTATCCCCAAAAGACGCTTGATAGCGCGCGCAAATGTCCGCGCGCGTGGGGCGATGGTTTTGCGGCCCTTGACTTTCGATTTTGAGCGCGCCCATGAGCGAGGCGATGCGACCGGTTTTCTCCCATTCGAATCCATTCAGAATGCCGTACAGAAGACCGGCGCGATAAGCGTCGCCGCAGCCTGTGGGATCGACAATCGCTTTTGCCCGCGCGCAGGGAATTTCCAGCGTCTGACCAGGCAAGTACAGGCGTGACCCCTGCGCGCCGCTGGTGACGATCAGCGCCCGCACCTGTTGGGCGAGGGCTTCGACGCTTTTTCCCGTGCGCTCGGTCGTCAGTTGGATTTCATAATCATTGAAACAGGCGTAATCCGCCAGCGCGAGGAAATGCAACAGTTCCTCGCCGTCGAAAAGCGGCAGCGCCTGACCGGGGTCGAAAATGAAAGGAACGCCAGTGTTCGCAAAATCCCGCGCGTGTTGCAACATGCCCGCGCGTCCATCCGGGCCGACCAAACCCAACTGGATGTCCTCGACATGCTCCACGCGGTTTTGCTGCGAATGGTTCATCGCGCCGGGATGGAAGGCGGTAATCTGGTTGTCGTCGAGATCGGTCGTGATGAAGGCCTGTGCCGTGAAGGTTCCGGGCACTTGCCGGACATGCGTGAGCGCCAGTCCAAAATCTTCCAGCCGCTGCCGGTAAGGGGTGAAATCGTCGCCCACCGTCGCCATGATGAGCGGATCGCCGCCCAACAGCTTCAGGTTATAGGCGATGTTGCCCGCGCAACCGCCAAATTCGCGGCGCATTTCCGGCGCCAGAAAAGAGACATTGAGGATGTGAATCTGCTCCGGCAGGATGTGACGCTTGAAGCGATCCGGGAAAATCATGATGTTGTCGTAGGCAAGAGAGCCGCAGATGAGGGCGCGTGGCATGAGGTGTGCTCATAAGTAAAAAAGATACAGGCGGTAGCCCGTGGGATTGAGGTTGCCCGCGTCCAGGTCCAGATGGAGCGCGGCGTCGCCCGGCGCAAAAGCCAAAGGCGCGTCGGCGGGCAGGTATTCGACGGGCGGGAAAACGCGGCGCGTCAAAATATTGTCATAGCTGTCGGTCAGGGAAATTTCCAGTTGCGGCCAGGCCTGCAAATAGCGGGACTGGTT
>JAITJU010000241.1 GCA_031278735.1 Zoogloeaceae bacterium | reverse complement strand
CAGAATTACACCGAGTTGCGCGTCGACGCAATCGTGGCTTGAACTCGAAGGAGTAAAAACACATGGCACACAAGAAAGCAGGCGGCAGCTCCCGTAATGGCCGCGATTCCGAATCCAAGCGCCTGGGCGTCAAGCGTTATGGCGGTCAGTTCGTGCTGGCGGGCAATATTCTCGTGCGTCAGCGCGGCACCCAGTTCCACGCGGGCGACGGCGTGGGGATCGGCAAGGATCACACCCTCTTCGCCCTGAAGGACGGAACGGTCCAGTTCGCCGTCAAGGGCGCGCAAAACCGCCGCTTCGTCAGCATCCTCGCCGCCGCTTCCCAATAGGGCGGAACCGGGAGAACCCCGTCCGCCCGGCGGATGGGGTTTTTCATGTTCCAATCACGCGCGGGAGCCTGGCATGACCGCAAAGCACTTTCGTCTTCTGTTGATCGCGTCGGTTCTGCTGACCGCCGCTGTCCTTGTCCTTTCCTTTGTTTTGCCGCTTCCCGATGATTTTCTCCGGGCGGAGCAAAATCAAGCCTTGGGCGTCCCGCTTTGGAAAGGGATATTGGTCCTCGTGATCCTGATCGCCGTCCTGTTGACGAGCGCTTTCGCCTATTATGGCCTTTTTTGCCTGCGCGCCTGGGCGCCGCGCCTGGCGCTGTGGGCGACCGCGCTGGCGTTTCTCTCTTATCTGCCGGTACTCGATTACTGCTTGCCGCAATTCGGCGTCACGCTCTTGCTGGAACTCCTCGGCACATGCGTCGGGGGCGCCGTCCTCGCCATTTCCTTTTCTCCCGCCTACAAAACGCGGTTCCAGACCTGCCCGCCGCCGGGAAGCCAATGACTCCGGCATGAAATTCATCGACGAAGCGAAGATTCACGTCAAGGCGGGCGACGGCGGCAATGGCGTCGCCTCGTTCCGGCGCGAGAAGTACATTCCGCTGGGCGGGCCGGACGGCGGCGACGGCGGGCGCGGCGGCAGCGTCTATCTCATCGCGGATCGCAACATCAATACCCTCGTGGAATATCGCTACACCCGCAAGTTTCTTGCCCCGCGCGGCGAAAACGGGCGCGGCGCGGATTGCTACGGCGCGGGCGGCGAGGACATCCTCCTCCGCGCGCCCGTCGGCACTGTGGTGTATGACGCCAACACCGGCGCCCAGCTTGCCGATCTGCCCCATGACGGCATGAAGGTACTGCTCGCCAAAGGCGGCAAGGGCGGGCTGGGCAACATCCATTTCAAATCGAGCGTGAACCGCGCCCCGCGCCGGTGCACGCCGGGCGAGGCGGGCGAGGAATTCGATTTGCGCCTGGAATTGAAGGTATTGGCCGACGTGGGACTGCTGGGTCTGCCCAACGCGGGCAAAAGCACCTTCATTCGCGCGGTTTCGGCGGCGAAACCCAAGGTGGCCGATTATCCCTTCACCACCTTGCATCCCAATCTGGGTCTGGTGCGGGTGGATGAAAACCGCTCGTTCGTCATCGCCGACGTGCCGGGACTCATCGAAGGCGCCTCCGACGGCGCGGGGCTGGGCATTCGCTTTTTGAAGCATTTGCAGCGCACCCGCGTGCTCCTGCATCTCGTTGATCTCGCTCCATTCGACGAACAGGCCGATCCGGTGGAAGACGCGCTCGCCATCGTCCGCGAACTGGAAAAATACGATCCCGCGCTGGCCGCCAAGCCGCGCTGGTTGGTGCTGAACAAGCTCGACCTGATTGCCGAGGCGGAACGAAAGGCGCGTATCGACGCCTTTCTTTCCGCTTACCGGCAGAAAAGCGGCGACGCGCTCGCCGTCGGGCAGCCGTGTTTTTCCGTCGCCGCCATTTCCGGCGAAGGCGCGCGGGAAATCTGTTTTCGCCTGATGGATTTTCTGGAAAATTCATCGGAGGCGCCGCCGCCCGACAATTTATAATTGTCGCCCCTTGGCCTCGGATAGGGAACCGGAAACCCGTTCGGAAAACGACATGCAAGGACAGCTTTTCAGCCAGGATTTTCTTTTGCGCGGCATTCGTGAGACGCCGCCCTGGGAAGCCCTGGGCGACGACGAACTGAGCCGCTTTCGCGGCGCGCTGCAAGGCGTTTACGCGGGATTGGGCGCGGATTCCGTGATGAATGAAGCGCAAACCGAGCAGATCGTCATCGAAAAGGTATTGGTCGCCTTGGGCTGGGAAGAAAATTACCTGCCGCAGGTCAATCTTTCCGGCAAGCGGCGCGAGGACGTGCCGGATGTGCTGCTGTTTCCCGACGCGCCTTCCAGGGCGCGGGCGCTGGCGGAAAGCCGCGACGACCGCCGTTATCGGCACGGCGTCGCGCTGCTGGAAGCCAAGCGCTGGCTGCGGCCGCTCGACCGGGGCGACGAGCGCGAGGCGTTGGACCCTGGCGCGCCTTCTTCGCAGATGCTGCGCTACCTTTCCCGCGCGGATGTCGTCTCCGACGGCAAGGTAAAATGGGGCATTCTCACCAATGGCGCGCTCTGGCGGCTGTACTGGCAGGACGCGCGTTCCCGTTCCGAGGAGTTTTTCGAGATCGACCTCGCGGCAACGCTGGGGCTTCCGGGCGCGCAGCGGGAACTGGAGGCGCAGCCAGACGCGCCGGAGCCGGAACACGCCTTGCGGCTCTTCTATCTTTTCTTTCGGCGCGACGCTTTCCTGCCGCAGGAATGGGACGGCGCCAATCGCGGTTTTCACGCCTATGCCCGTTCCGAGGCGCGCCTCTATGAGGAGAAAGTGTCGCAAGACCTGGGCGCGCGCGTGTTTTCCGACATTTTTCCCCGCCTGGCCGAGGCGCTTTGCCGGGGCGACCCGTTGCCCCTGGAAGAGCGGACGCAAAAAATCCTGAGCGGAACCAGCTACCGCCAGCGTTACACCCGCGCTTATCTGGACGAAGCGCGCGAGGCCGCGCTGGTGTTGCTGTATCGTTTGTTGTTCCTGTTCTACGCCGAGGATCGCGGCCTGCTGCCGGTGCGGGACAAGCGTTACGCCGCCTATAGCGCGCGCCGCCTGCGCGAGCGCGTGCGCGACGAAACGGAGGCGAAAAAAATCCAGTCCAGCCGCCTGGACAATCTTTGGCGCGACCTCAAGGGCGTGTTCCTGCTCATCGACCAGGGCGAAGACGCCATCGGGATGCCCGCCTACAACGGCGGGCTTTTCGAGCGCGCCCGCTCCCAGTTGCTGGAGCGTGTTCGTATTCCCGACGCGGTCATGGCGCCGATTCTGGACGCGCTGTCGCGCCGCGCGGGGGATCTGCCGGGCGCCTGGATCAACTACCGCGACTTGTCTGTCGCGCATCTGGGCGGCATTTACGAGCGTCTGCTGGAATTCACGCTGGAGCACGAAATCCAGGCAAAAGACAATTTCGGCCTGCCGGAAATCGACCGCGTGGTTGTTCGTCCCGCCAGTTTCGCCCGCAAGGTTTCCGGCAGTTACTACACGCATGACGATCTGGTGCGCCTTTTGTTGCGCGAGTCGGTCGGGCGTCTGGCGGCGGAACGCCATCAACGCTTCGCCGAAAGAATCAAAAAACTCAAAAGCAAGGCTTCCCTCAATCCGCCCGATTGGGAGGCGCTGGACAGCCTTGACCCCGCCAGCGCCCTGATGGAATTGACGGTTTGCGATCCGGCGATGGGCAGCGGGCATTTTCTGGTCGCGCTGGTCGATGATTTGGCCGACCGTGTGCTGGAAGCCGTCAATACCGCCGGGCATCTGGTGAGCGAACAGAAATGGGCGGCGCACCTCGCGGAGCAAAACCGCCCCTGGCAAAGCCCGCTGGTCGCGCGTATCGCCCATATCCGCCAGGGCATCAAGAGCGCGGCGGCGGAACACGGCTGGCGCGTGACCGACGCGCAACTGGACGACCGCCATATCGTCCGCCGCATGATCCTCAAGAAAAACGTCTTCGGCGTGGATAAAAATCCGATGGCGGTGGAACTCGCCAAGACCGCGCTCTGGCTGCACACCTTCACCGTCGGCGCGCCGCTTTCCTTTCTCGATCACCACCTGCGTTGCGGCGATTCCCTGCATGGCGAAAGGCTGGACGCGGTCGGGCGCGAGTTGCGGGCGCTGGGCGGCCTCTTTCAGGAAAGCGAAATGGCGCGTTTGGAAATCGCCGCCAGAAGCCTGCTGGAAATCGGCGCCTTGACGGATGTCGACATGACGGAAGCGCGGCTTTCCAGGGAATTGAACGACGAGGCGGCCGAACAGTTGCGGCCGATTGTCGCCCTGCTCGATTTCTGGCGCGCGCTGCGCTGGCTGATTCCCGGCTGGCCTGCCGTGAACGGAAAGAATGGCGGGAACGGCAGGAATGGCGACAGACGGAGCGCCGCGCCGGAGGACCCGGACCGGCGCGCGCTCGCGGAACTCCTTTCCGCGCGCTGCAACCTGGTCAGCGTGATCGACGCAGGCAATCTGGAAGGCGACGGCAAGGATGTCGCCGCCGCCCGCGATCTGCTCGCCCGCGCGAAGGCGTTGGCGCGGCGCGAAAACTTCTTTCACTGGCAAACCTTCTTTCCCGACGTGTTTTCCGGCAAGGCGGGCGGCTTCGACATCGTGATCGGCAATCCGCCCTGGGATCGCGTGAAACTCCAGGAAGTCGAATGGTTCGCCGGGCGCGACCCGAAGATTGCCAAAGCGCCGCGCGCCGCCGACCGCAAGGCCGGCATCGACGCCCTGCGGCGGAAGAACGCTCCGCTCTGGCGGGAATACCAGGAGACCGCGGAACGCGCCGAGGCCAACGCGCGGGTGCTGGGCAAAAGCGGCGATTACCCCCTCCTGGGCGGCGGCGACGTGAATCTCTACAGCCTCTTTGTCGAGCGCGCGCAGGCTCTGATTCGGTCTGAGGGACTCGTCGCCCTCTTGACGCCTTCCGGCATTGCCGCCGACCTGGGCGCGGCGGCGTTTTTTCGCCATGTTTCCGGCGGCGGACGGCTGGCCGCGCTCTATGATTTCGAGAACCGGCAGAATCCCGGCAAGCCCGGCGGCAGCTATTTTCCCGACGTGGATTCGCGCTTCAAATTCTGCGCCCTCGTCTTCGGCGGCGAGAAGCGGAATTTTCCGGTTTCGCGCGGCGCCTTTTATCTGCACGACGTCGACGAACTCGATGACAAGGAACGCTTGCTCGAACTTTCCAGCGAGGACTTCCGGCGCGTCAATCCCAACACGGGAACCGCGCCGATTTTCAGAAACCGGCGCGACGCCGATATTACCCTCTCGATTTACCGCAAGCATCCGGTGCTGGTCGACAGGAGCAAAGCGGAGGAAAAGCGCGTCTGGCCGGTGAAATATCTGCGCATGTTCGACATGACGAACGATTCGGGTTTGTTCAGAACGCGGGAAGAACTGGAGCGGGAAGGCTTCACGCCTGCCGGACTCAATCATTGGAAGAAGGACGACAGGGAAGCCCTGCCGCTCTACGAGGGCAAGATGGCGCAGATGTACGATCACCGGGCGGCGGACGTGGTGGTGAATGCCCAGAACCTTCATCGCGCCGCGCAGCCGGAAAGCATCCCGCCGGAACAAAAGGCGTCGTTTGATCGCTATCCGGCGCCGCAATACTGGGTCAATCGCGCGGAAATTCAGAATATATATGAAGGCAATTGGGCA
>JAITJU010000143.1 GCA_031278735.1 Zoogloeaceae bacterium | reverse complement strand
GCAGGCGCGCATTCTGGAAAAGCGGCAGCGGGTGCGGCAGTTCTATGATGAAGTGTTATTGCAGCGCCTGGCGAATTTGCGCATGGAATCATTCCTGGGAGAACGTCTGGCGCTGCTGGGGGTTGCGCCGAATTCGCTGACGCAGCCCGCCCTGGCGAACCTGCCCAGAACCAATGTGGCGCTGGCGCTGCATCTGAAGGCAGGCGAATCCTTGCCGCAAGGCGAGGCGATGGCGGCGATGGCGGCGGACATCGATGCCCTGCGCGCGCAAGGCTTGTTGATTGGTTTGAAGTGGCAGACGCAATGGAGCGCGAACATGGCGGAAGCGGATTCGCCCTGGCGGCAAATCAAGCCCTGTCTGGACTTCATTCAGCTGGACTGGGCGGCATTCTCCGGCGCGGCGGCGGCGGACGCGCTGAACAGCCTGATTGCCCACGCGCGCCAGAAACCCGCCTTGCGCCTCATCGTCTGCAATCTGGCGACGCCCGACGATTTCAGGCAGTGCTACCGCCTAGGCGTCGACCTCTTTCAGGGCGTCTTCATCAATAACCGCGAGCCGGGCAAGGTGGTCAAGGACGCGGCAAATCGTCTGCGCATCGTGCAACTGCTGAACGGGTTGCGCAAGGACGAGGAAACGCGCGGGCTGACGCAGGCCCTGCGGCAAGACCCGGTGCTGTCGTACCGTCTGCTGCGCTACGTCAATGCTCCGGCTTTCGGGGTGTCGCGCCAGATCGAGACGCTGGAGCAGGCGGTGACGATTCTGGGGCGCAACAACCTGTATCGCTGGCTGTCTTTCCTGCTGTTCAAGGTGAATGACCCCAGTTACTACGAATGGGCGCTGACCGAACAGGCGCTGGCGCGCGCGGCGCTGATGGAACGCCTGCGGCGCCCGGAAGACGCCGAGGTGACGCCAGACGCGCTGTTTTTGACGGGACTCTTTTCCCTCCTTGACAAGCTCATGGACGAACCCCTGGAAGCACTGACGCAGAAGGTTCTGATTCCGCCGCCGGTCGCCGCCGCCCTGACGCGGCGCGAAGGCTTGCTGGCGCAATATCTGGAATTGGCGGAAGCCTGCGAGCGCCTGAACCCGGAAGACATTGCCCAACACGCCGCCCGTCTGGGGCTTTCGGATCACATCGTCAACTTCGCCATATTCGAGGCGCTGGCCTGGGCGCATGAAATGACCAGCCTTGAATAGCGAAGGCGATCGAACCGAACCCCGGTCATTGCCGCCGGTAGAGGTAATGCGCGGCGCAAGCGCCTTCGGCGGAAACCATGCAGGCGCCCAGCGGGTTTTCCGGCGTACAGGCGACGGAAAACGCCTTGCAGTCGCGCGGCTCCTTGGCGCCGCGCAGGACGGCGGCGCATTCACACGCCTTGTGATCGAAAACGGGAACATAGGGCGTCGGGTGGCGCAATTCGGCGTCAAAGCGGGCATATTCGGGTTTGAGCCGCAAGGCGCTGTCCGGCAGGCTGCCCAGGCCGCGCCACTCGAATGATGGGCGACGGGTGAAGATTTTTTCCATTAGCGCCTGCGCCTTGCGGTTGCCTTCCCGGCAAACGGCGCGGGTGAATTCATTTTCCACCTGCGCGCGCTCGGCATTGACCTGCCGCACCAGCATGAGAATGGCCTGCAACATATCCAGCGGCTCGAAGCCCGCAATGACCAGGGGTTTGCCGTAACGCTCCGGCACGAATTCATAAGGCGCGCTGCCGATGACGGTCGATACGTGCGCCGGACCGATCATGCCTTCCAGATCCGGTTTTTCCGGCGTGTCGAGAATGCCGGTAATCGCCGCTGGCGTCAGCACATGGCAACAGAGCACGGAAAAATTGTCCAGTCCCTCGGCGGCGGCCTGTTCGATGGCGACCGCCGTGGGCGGCGTGGTGGTTTCAAACCCGACGGCAAAAAACACGACCGGCTTTTCCGGTCGACGCCGGGCCAGCGCCAGCGCCTCCTGCGTGGAATACACCATGCGCACGTCCGCGCCTTCCGAGCGCGCGCGCAGAAGCGATGAACGGCGGGAAGCAGGCACGCGCAGACAATCGCCATATGCGCAGAGCGTCACCCGATGCGCGCGCGCCATGTCAATCGCCTGATCGACGCGACCGACAGGCAGTACACAGACCGGACAGCCAGGACCGTGAATCATGCGAATCCGGGACGGCAACAGGTCGCCGAGTCCGTAGCGGGAAAAGGCGTGGGTGTGTCCGCCGCAAAATTCCATGAAGCGATAGCGCCGCCGGGGATCGACTGCGGCGTGAATGGCCTGGGCAAGCCGCCGGGCAAGTTCGCCGTCACGGAATTCGTCGATGTGCTTCATCGCGGGAAAGACGCCGTTTTGCCGCCCCGCTAACGGCTTGCTGCGGGTTCGCCCCAGCGCGGCAGCAGCGTATGCGGCACGGAAAGCTGGTCGAGAATGCGGGCGACGACGAAATCCACCAGCGCTTCCACGCTTTGCGGCCGCTGATAAAACCCCGGATTGGGCGGCAGAATGGTTGCGCCCGCGCGGGCAAGACGCAGCATGTTTTCCAGATGCAGGATGGAAAACGGCGTTTCGCGGGGGATCAAAATGAGCTTTCCGCCCTCCTTCAGGACGACATCGGCGGCGCGTTCGATCAGGTCTGTCGCCAACCCTTGCGCAATGGCGGCAAGCGTCCCCATGCTGCACGGACAGATGATCATCGCTTCCGGCGCGCTGGAACCGGAAGCCAACGGCGAAAACCAGTCATCGCGCGCGTAAACTTCCAGCGCGCCGGGCAAATCGGGATAACGGCGCAGCAGACACGCTTGCGCGGCGGCGGGCGCGTCCGGCAATTCCAGCGCCATCTCCTGACGCAGAACGACGCGCGCCGCGTCAGAATACAGAAAACAGACCCGGTGCCCGCCCGCCAACAGACACTCCAGCAGCCGCAGACCATAAGCCTGGCCAGAAGCGCCCGTCAAGGCAAGACAAAAGGAGTTTTTGGAAGCGTCGGACACAAAGGGTTCGCCATTGGAAGAAAGAAGCGATCATGATAAGGCGCATTCCGCGCCACAGGCAATCAAGACAAGGTAATCGCGTTTATCGGGACGGCTGGTTTTTCTTTCGTCCTTCCTGAAGGAAAACCGAGGATCAGGAAAAGGCGGCGCAATTTGCATATATGATTTTGGTATTTCATTGATCGTGCGCAAGTCTGTATCCTGCGTCCATATCATCGTTTCAACATCGCCCATGTCCCTCGTCATCCTGCCGCCCGCCCCCCTCCTGATAGTGCCCGGGCTGAACAACAGCGGCCCTGACCACTGGCAAACCTGGCTGGAACGGCGCGCGCCGCAAAGCCGACGTGTGCAGCAGCGCGACTGGACGCGCCCGCGCCTGTCCATCTGGGCGGAAACGGTGCGACACACGCTGGCGCGGCTGGATGCGCCCGCAAGAATCGTCGCGCACAGCTTCGGCTGTCTGGCCTCGGTGGTTGCCGCGCGCGCCTTGCCGCACAAAATAATGGCCGCGGTGCTGGTTGCGCCCGCCAATCCCGAACGCTTTCAGATTCCCTGTGAAGCCTTGCAAGGCGTCCTGCCTTTTCCTGTCCGCGTCATTGCCAGCGCCAACGATCACTGGATGCCGCTGGAGTCGGCGCGCCGCTGGGCGGACGAATGGGGCGGCGAATTCTTCAACGTGGGCAAGCAAGGCCACATCAACACCGAATCCGGCCACGGGCCGTGGCCGGAAGTATTGGCCTTCATTCGGGATCAAAAGACGGAAGACTGAGGACAGTCATCCCTGTTTCGACGGTTTCCATAAATGCGCGCAAGCCGTTGAAAACATTTTGATTTTTTCTTTTCGTTGCCTGCCGGAAGCGGCAGGAATTCGCTCGCGGCCAAGGCGTTCGCGTCCTTTTTTCATCCCTTCAGGCGTGGCGCGGATTCCAGTCCGCCGCCGACGCTGCCGAAATCCCGCCCGATCGCCGATCAAAACGCCTGCATCAACCACCGCGGGCCATACCCCGCCCGCGTGGGGCCCTCGTATGCTTATGAGACATTCAGACAACGGACTCCTGGTCGGGCGGCTTCAGCAACGACCAGACGGGAACCTCCAGGGCGCGCGCCAACCGTTCGATATTGGAAAGCGAAACATTCCAGCGCAGGCGCTCCACCGCTGAGACATAGGTTCGATCCAGCTCGCACTCCAGCGCCAGCCGCTCTTGCGACCAGCCTTTTTCCACGCGCCGCAAGCGAATCCAGTACGCCAGGATGGCGCGCAGGTTGGACGGATCGGGGAAAAAGGGAGGGGGAGAAGGTTTCGCGGGCACACTGCCATCATCTGCAATGTGTTATATTTGCATCCACGGAGTTTGCTTCACATATCATGCATATTTTGTTCTGGCGAACAAGGAGAAAAAATGTCCCATTTCGGTTTCCCACTGGAAACGATCGTGATCTTCAGACAACCCCCGGAACGATTCCGCTGTCTTTGTAAAACTTGTCGCGTTGGATGCCGCGCAAGCCTACCCGGCACGTCAATTCCATATCCCGGCATACGGACAGTTTAGGATTTATCCGTAAATTAAGATACAATCCTGATGCCCCCGCAACGCGACACAGGAGAAAGGGATGTCAAAGGCGCATGTCAATTCA
>JAITJU010000135.1 GCA_031278735.1 Zoogloeaceae bacterium | reverse complement strand
ACGGCATTGGACAAGAAAAAGGCCGGAACCCTTGTATTTACTGGAGTTTCCGGCCTTTATCGGACTGCTTCGGATGATGAAATGGTGGAGGCGGCGGGAATTGAACCCGCGTCCGCAAGCCCTCTGCAACGCGATCTACATGCTTAGTCCAATCGTTTGGATTTAGTCCTGGCGCGCCGATCGGACAGGCTCGTTTTGGACGATCTGCTTGATTTTCATGCCTGACCGCGCAGCGAGGTCAAACCCTAGCTCATGTATCTGACTTTGCTGCCGGAAACCCGGCCCGGTCCATCAGCAAACCGGTGCAAAGCTCGCCGGTTTAGGCGGCGAGAGCAAAACGCTCGTCGTTGGCGTTTAGAAGTTTTCAGCGGTTTTACGAGGAAACTGAAACCTCGGCATGCACAACGCTGCTTTGCGACCCACGTCGAAGCCAGGTCGCCCCCGTTGCGAGCGTGTATGGTAGCAGAAAAATCGGCCTGACGGGTGACAGAAATCGGGAGGCAGGTTACATTGTCGCGTTTTCTCTCTTTGCCGCGTCTTTTTCCCGGCGCCCCGACCCATGGACGAATTTGCCCGCCGCCGTACCTTTGCCATCATTTCCCACCCGGACGCGGGCAAGACCACGCTTACCGAAAAATTGCTGCTGTTCGCGGGCGCGATCCAGATCGCGGGCAGCGTCAAGGCGCGCAAGGCATCCCGGCACGCGACTTCCGACTGGATGGAAATCGAAAAGCAGCGCGGCATTTCGGTCGCCTCCTCGGTCATGCAGATGGAGTACCGCGACACGATCATCAACCTTCTGGACACGCCCGGCCACCAGGATTTTTCCGAAGACACCTACCGTGTGCTGACCGCCGTGGACGCGGCGCTGATGGTCATTGACGCCGCCAACGGCGTGGAAGCGCAGACCCGGCGGCTGATTGAGGTTTGCCGGGCGCGGCGTACGCCCATTCTGACCTTCATCAACAAGCTCGATCGCGAGGTGCGCGAACCGCTGGATTTGCTCGACGAAATCGAAGCGGCGCTGGGTATGCCCTGCGCGCCGCTGACCTGGCCGATTGGGCAGGGCAAGCGCTTTTCCGGCATCTACAATTTGCGCGACAATTCCATTCGTGTTTTTCGGCCCGGCGAAGACCGGCGTTCGGAAGACGACGAAATTCTTGATGGTCGCGACGCCGCCTGCCTGTTCTCCCGATTTGGCGCGGAATACGCGACGGCGGCGCAGGAAATGGAACTGGTCACGGGCGTCATGCCCGCCTTTCTGCCTGCGGAATTCCTCGCCGGGCGCCAGACGCCGGTATTTTTCGGCTCGGCCATCAACAATTTTGGCGTGCGCGAGACGCTGGACGCCATCGTCGATCTGGCGCCGCCGCCGGGAGCGCGCCGCGCGCTTTCCCGGGAAGTTTTGCCCTCCGAAAACAAATTTTCCGGCGTGGTCTTCAAGATACAGGCCAACATGGACCCGGCGCACCGCGACCGCATCGCTTTCCTGCGCGTCTGCTCCGGGCGTTTCGAGCCGGGAATGCGCCTGAAGACGCGGCGCACGGGCAAGGAATTGCGTCCCGCCAACGTCGTCACCTTTTTGTCACAGCGGCGCGACCGGGTGAGCGAAGCGTTTGCCGGCGACATCATCGGCATCACGACGCACGGCGGTCTCCAGTTGGGCGACACCCTCACGGAAGGCGAGGCGCTGCAATTCACCGGCCTGCCCTTTTTCGCGCCGGAACTTTTTCGCACGGTGGAACTGGCCGACCCAATGAAAAGCAAGCAACTCGTCAAGGGCCTGCAGGAACTGGGCGAAGAAGGCGCAATCCAGGTGTTTCGCCCGCTGGCGGGCAGTTTGACGCTGCTGGGCGCGGTGGGGCAATTGCAGTTTGAAGTCGTGGCGCACCGCCTGAGAACCGAATATGGCGCGGAAGCGCGCCTGGCTGTCGCCAACTACAGCGGCGCCCGCTGGATAAGCTGTCCCGACCCGGCGGAACTGAACCGCTTCATCCGCGCCAATGACGCGAAAATATTCGCGGACGCCGCCAGCGTCCACGCCTACCTGATGACATCCCGTTTCGATCTCGACCTGACCCGCGAACGCTGGCCGAAAATCGAGTTTCATTTGATGCGCGAGCACGCGGGACTGGAATTCCGACACATGTAAACCGCGGCAAGGAAGCCCGCGCCGGGCTTCCTTGTCGTCATCGGGCGGTCAAAAGCCGATCCATCGCCTGCAATCGTTCCCATTCCGGCGCCATGAACACAATGCCGGGAGCCTCATGCGCCTGCCATTCCGGCTTCATGGCGCGGATAAACAGGCAACAGGCGCCGCCCAGTTGCCGGGCGGGGTCGTAGTCGGGCAGGCGAAACTTCAGGTAGCGGTGCAACGCCAGCAGATAGAAGCGCGCCTGCAGGGTGTAGGCGTGCGCGAGCATGGCCTTTTGCAGGGCGGGCGCGGCATAGTCTTCGGGACGAAACCCCAGGTGATTGCTTTTCCAGTCCAGCACGTAATACCGCCCCGCGTGCATAAAAACCAGATCGATGTAGCCCTTGAGATAACCGGAAAGCGTTTCGGCGGTCAGCCGCGGCAACGGTTCGCCATATGCGGCCATCAGGTTTTGCAAACGCGCCGGGCTGAGCTTTTCGACAGGCAGATGAAAAGCGAATTCCGCCAGACGCCGCTGACGCGGCAATTGCCGAAGGCAAACGCCGCCGCCGGGCAAGGGAAGGGACACGGACAGCACGTCGCTTGCCAGACGGACAAGCATGGCGGCCAGCCGTTCCGGCGCGATGTCGCTGATCTGCGGATGGCGTTGCAAAACGGCGGCGGCGGCAGGCGCAAAGCTCGTCGCGTCCGTGAATTCAATGCGCTCGAACAGGGCGTGAATGCAATCCCCGGCGCACGCGCCGCGCGGGAAAAGCAGCGGATCATCCGCCGCAAGCGGCGGATGATCGCCTTTCGCTTCCGCCATTCCAGCCGACACATCATCTTCCGGATCGCGCGCTTCGTCGCTCCAGCGCGCGCCGCGCAGCAGACCGGAAAAACTGTCCATGCGCCAGACGGGAAAAAGCGGGCGCTTCGCTTGTTGCGCGACGTATTGGGCGCGTTGCGGCATCCTCGTTTCATCAGTAGCGCCATGAACATGGCAAACCGGCGCGGGCATTTCCTCGCTGCCGATATCCGCGTCCTGCGCCAGATTCCGCCAGGCGGCGGCAATCTCCGTCGCCGCGGGCAAGGTATCGCCGCCGCCCGTCAGCCACGCCTGCGGCGCATGTTTCTGTCCCGCGACCAGCCAGTTCAGCAGGCTTTTGCGGCTTTCAAGGTCGCTGTTCCTGCTTTTGTATGCGCCCCAGACCAGATAACAGCGGTGCACCGGGCGGGTCAGCGCCACGTAGAAAAGGCGCAGGCTTTCCGCCGCCTGTTCGAGCAAGCAGCGGTTCTTGCCCGTCTCCTGATGGTCGGGACGATAGTCGATGACGAGTTCGCCGTCGTCCTCATGGTAGCTCCATCCCGGCAATTTATCGGTTCTTGTCCGGATGCCCTCCCACCAGAGAAAGGGACAGAACACCACGTCGAATTCCAGACCCTTGGCCCGGTGGATGGTGACGATCTTGACCAAATCGCGTTCGGATTCCAGCCGCAGCAGGCTCGCCTCGTCGACGGACGGATCGGCGATGCGGTCGGCATACCAGCGCGCGAGTCGCTCCGGGTCGCGCGCCACGCGGGAAGCCTGATGCAGCAACTCGAACAGGTGCCGCACATTGGTTTGCCGCCGCTCGCCGTCCGCTTGCGAGAGCAAGCGGACATCAAGCGCGTACTGGCGCGTCAGGGCGGCAAGCGCGGCAAGCGCGCCCTTTTCCTG
>JAITJU010000131.1 GCA_031278735.1 Zoogloeaceae bacterium | reverse complement strand
CATCTTCCGCCGCATCATCCGCCGCTTCGTCTTCCGCGGGCGGATTGACCGGTTCCTCCCGCGCCAGACGCTCGCGTTCCAGCGCGTCCGCCTGCTGCTTCATGCGCGCCAGTTCCTGTTCCGGGGATTCGTCGGCAGGCGGCAGCTTTTCCACCGGCACTACCGTCGTCGTCGCGCCAGACGGGCAAGGCGTGGTGGAAATCGTCAGTTTGCCGTCCTGCTGACACTTATAGACCTCTTCCGCAGCCGCGCCGGAAGCGATGACGCACAACACCAGAAAAAGCGCCTTTTTCATGATCCATCCTCCTCTATTGGGATTCAAGCAAGGCCGATAGTATAGCAGGCATCAGCATCGGAGATCAGGGATCGGACGCCAGGGCAATCACATGGATGCCTTTGTCGTCGCGCCGGATTGTTTGACCGTCTGCGGCGCGAGCAAAGCGCCTTTGGGAAGAGAGGTCGGCGGCCTTCAAACCAGCATTCGCCGCAGGTTCTATCGCCGCAAACCTCTTTTGGCGTTCCTCTTTTGGCGTTCCCTTGCCGGAAGATTCTTTGTTCCGCGATGGTTCCTTTCCTTGTCGGCGACTGCCCTGAAAACGGGCGTCAGGAGTCCGAAAATTACCAGCGGCAAAGCTGCCGCCTGTTTTTATCTTCTGCCTTTATCTTCTGCCCGCCGTTCCCTGAAAAGTTTAGAATGCGGATTTTCTTCGTTCGCGTCGCAAAGCGCATATCAATGGATTATCTGCAAAAAATACTGACCGCCCAGGTCTATGATCTCGCTCAGGAAACCGATCTGGATTTCGCGCCCAATCTTTCCGCGCGCGGCGGCAATCGCATTTACCTGAAGCGCGAGGACATGCAGCCGGTGTTTTCCTTCAAGTTGAGAGGGGCGCACAACAAGATCGCCCTGCTTTCCAAGGAAAAGCTGAAGCGGGGCGTCATCTGCGCCTCGGCGGGCAATCACGCGCAGGGGGTCGCCATGTCCGCCGCCCGGATCGGTTGCCGGGCGGTCATCGTCATGCCTACCACCACGCCCGCCATCAAGGTGGAGGCGGTAAGAAAGCGCGGCGGCGAGGTGATGCTGGCCGGGGAATCCTATGACGAGGCCCACGCGCACGCGCTGAAGCTGGAAAAAAAGGAAAAGCTCACGTTCGTGCATCCTTTCGACGACCCGGACGTGATCGCCGGGCAAGGCACCATCGGCATGGAAATCCTGCGCCAGTATTCTTCCCGCGACAACGGCATTCACGCCGTGTTCGTCGCCATCGGCGGCGGCGGCCTGGCGGCGGGCGTGGCGGCCTACATCAAGGCGGTGCGCCCGGAAATAAAAGTCATCGGCGTGGAAACCTTCGACGCGGACGCCATGCGCCAATCCATCAAGGCGGGCAGACGGGTGCGTCTGGCGCAGGTGGGGCTTTTTGCCGACGGCACCGCCGTGCAGTTGGTCGGCGAGGAAACCTTCCGCCTGTGCCGGGAACTCATCGACGACATCGTGCTCGTGGATACGGACGCCATCTGCGCCGCCATCAAGGACGTGTTCGAGGATACCCGCTCCATTCTGGAGCCTTCCGGCGCGCTGGCCGTCGCCGGGGCCAAGGAATACGCCCAACGCCACAAACTGAGGGACAAGACGCTGGTGGCGGTGGCTTCCGGGGCCAACGCCAATTTCGACCGCCTGCGCTTCGTCGCCGAGCGCGCCGAAATCGGCGAACAGCGGGAAGCGGTGCTGGCCGTGACCCTGCCCGAACAACCCGGCGCCTACAAGAAATTCGTCGCCCTGATCGGCAGGCACAACATCACCGAATTCAACTACCGCTATCACCATCGGCGCGAGGCGCGCGTCTATGTCGGCCTTCAGGTCGCCAGCCGCGCCGAATCCATGAAGCTCGTGGACATGCTGAAAAAGCATGGTTATCCGGCGCTCGATCTCTCGGAAGACGAAACCGCCAAGCTGCACGTGCGCCACATGGTCGGCGGCCACGCGCCGCAGGTGCGCGACGGCGGCATGCGCGAACTCGTTTACCGCTTCGAATTCCCCGAACGCCCCGGCGCGCTCATGAATTTCCTGAACCAGATGAGCGCCGGCTGGAACATCAGCCTCTTCCACTACCGCAACCACGGCGCGGACACCGGTCGGGTACTGGTCGGAATGCAGGTGCCGCCCGCCGACATGGACGAATTCCAGGCTTTCCTGAAAAAACTCGGCTACCGCTATTGGGACGAAAGCGAAAGCGCGGTCTATCGCCTGTTCCTGGGGTAAAGGCGTGAAACCGCGCGCCGCGGTTCGTCGGCGCGCGGTTTCAGGGCGGGTCAGCGCAACTGCTCGAACAGCAGATTGAGAATCTTGCGCGCGTTCTCGGATTGATCGACGCCGCCCTCGTTGGTCAGCGTCTGGATGCGCGTATTGTCGCCGTCCGACTGGAGGTGGACGCGGTAGAGCACGGGCGTCACCGCTTTGGGGTCGCTGCTCCAGAAGGCCAGGCGGGAAAGCCAGCCGTCTTTTTTCTTCTTGCCGTCCGCTTCCGGGTCGACGTAGCGCACGAAGTACAGGCCACGGCTGCGATCCCGATCCTCGACGGTAAACCCGACGCGATCCATCGCCAGCCCCACCCGCCGCCAGGCGCGATCGAACCCTTCCTGCACTTCCAGAAAATCCCCGCCATCGCCCGACGACTTGACCATTCGGGCGCGCGCTTCGCTCTGCGCGGAAGCAACGGCGGCCTCGGCGCGGCGTTCATCCGAACCCAGACGCACCATCAGGCGGCGCAGCATCTCCGCTTCCAATTCCGGGTCGGAGGCCGCCGGCTGCCAGCGGGTGTCATCCTTGGCGCTGGAAGTGTACACCTCCTCCATGCGCCGGTTGCTGATGAAAATATCGGTCGTGCCCGCCTCCGCTCCCGGCTCGAAGCGGGTACGGAATTTATCCCGCTCGCCGCTGGAATAGAGGGAATCGAAGAGCCTGCCGATGGTGTTGCGGATGAAATCGCCGGGAATGTTGGCGCGATTTTCCGCCCAGTCGGTCTCCATGATCCCCGCTTCCGGCACTTCGATATGGATGATGAATCCCAGTTCTTGCCAGAAATCCTTGACGGAATCCCACAGACGATCCGGCGGCATTTTCACCACCAGCCAGCGTTGGGAACCGGCGCGCTCGATGCGGATATTTTCGATTTCCGGCAGCACGACGGAATTTTGCGCCTGCATCTCCGGCCCGCGCTCGGCGGCATATTCGGAATAACTGGCGCTGCCCTTGCCGGAAAAATCCGGCACGGCATAACGGTCGTCGCGGGCCACCTGGGTGAGATCGGGCGGCACCTCCAGACTGGGCGCGCGATTGCTCGCGGACTTGTAGTCTATCTTTTTGGTTTCCGGGATGATGTTGCCCGCGCAACCGCTCAAAAATACACCCAGCGCGAGCAGATAAAGATTCTTGCGTATGATGACGCGCATAAAAAACTCCGTATCAAATCTGAATGCCCGCCGTACGCATGGCGGCGGCGACTTTTTCCTGTCCGGGCAGGCTCAATGGCGTCAGCGGCAGACGAATTCCGCCCGCCATCAAACCCATTTGCTGCACCGCCCACTTGACGGGGATGGGATTGGCTTCGCAAAACAGATCCCGGTGCAACCCCGTCAGACGCGCGTTGATTTCCCGCGCCGCCTTGCCTTCGCCAGCCATCGCCGCGGCGCAAAGCTCATGCATCTGGCGCGGCGCGACGTTGGCGGTCACGGAAATCACGCCGTGAAATCCGTGCAGCAATGTCGCCATTGCCGTCATGTCGTCGCCGCTGTACAGCGCGAAACCTTCCGGCGCGCGCGCGACCAGATCGCAGGCGCGATCAATGCTGCCGGTCGCGTCCTTGATGCCGATGATGCCGGGAATCTGCGCCAGGCGCAACACCGTGTCATTGGTCGCGTCCGTTACCGTGCGCCCCGGCACATTATAGAGGATGAGCGGCATCTCCACGGCCTCGGCAATGGCGCGAAAATGCCGGTAAATGCCTTCCTGCGTCGGCTTGTTGTAGTAGGGCGCCACGGAAAGCGCCGCCGCCGCGCCCGCCTCGCGCGCGAAACGGGTGAGTTCGATCGCCTCCTGCGTGGAATTCGCGCCGGTGCCTGCAATGACCGGAATCCGCCCCGCCGCGTGGGAGACGACCGTCCGAATCAGATTGCAATGTTCTTCCACATCAACCGTGGGCGATTCGCCGGTCGTGCCCACCACCACGATGGCGTCCGTCTTTTCCGTCACATGAAAATCAATGAGACGCCGCAGAGCCGCAAGATCCAGTTCGCCATCCAGGAACATGGGCGTGACAATGGCAACGAGAGAGCCTGTGATCATGATCAAACCGCCAAAGGAAAGAGAGTGGGGAGTGGATTGTACCTGTCTCACTGATAGTTTGTCGTTACTGTTCATTGTCTTCAAAGCAACCTCACATACTCTCTCATGCCGCATCCCGGACAGATGGAAGCGACAGAAACCGGGGAATTCGCGGCAATGCGCCTTGAGCGCGTCTTGCGCCCGCGTACACGGCGAGGAGCATTCACGCGATTCATCGTCGCGGCGCATGAAACAGGCGCGCGGAGTCCGTCTCTTCAATATGGCAGGCGACCCAGTGGTCGTTTTCTTCCTTCCTCAAAAGCGGTTCTTCCTCGCGGCAGCGTGTTCCGGCGAGAGGACAGCGGGTCTGGAAGCGGCAGCCGGGCGGCGGGGCGAGGGGGCTGGGGAGTTCGCCCGCCAGGAGAATGCGCTCGCCATTCTTCCGATCCGGAGAGAGGCTCGGAATCGCGGACATCAGCGCTCGCGTGTAGGGATGTCGGGGCTGTCGCCACAATTCGTCCCGCGCCGCGAGTTCGACGATCCTGCCCAGGTACATGACCGCCACGCGGTCGGACATGTGGCGCACGATGGCAAGATCGTGCGAGATGAAGAGATAGGCGACCCGGTATTCCTTTTGCAGATCGAGGAGCAGATTGAGAATCTGCGCGCGGATGGAAACGTCCAGGGCGGAGACGGCCTCGTCGCAGACGATGAGTTCGGGACGCAGCGCCAGGGCGCGGGCGATGCCGACGCGCTGGCGCTGGCCGCCGGAGAATTCGTGCGGATAGCGCTGGGCGGCGTCCGGTTTCAGGCCCACCCGCTCCAGAAGCCAGGCGACACGCTCCGCGCGTTCCTTCCTGTTGCCGCGCCGGTGGATGATGAGCGGTTCTTCCAGCGAGC
>JAITJU010000189.1 GCA_031278735.1 Zoogloeaceae bacterium | reverse complement strand
CAATTGCGTCATGGAAAGCTGTTGTTGCAGGATGGCGCGCGCGCGGCGCGGCGGACACGGCACGCGCAGGTAATCCGCCACGGCGTCGAAATAATCGCCCATGCTCAAATCGCTTTCATCGACCACGTTGAAACTGCGTCCCGCCCCGCCCCAGAACAGGGCGCGGCAGCAGGCGCGCGCCAGATCGTCGGCGTGAATGTGGCCGCTGTGGACATCCTCGCCGGGCAAAGGCACGGGCAATCCGGCTTCCAGCCGCGCGCGCGGCAAACGCTCGCCCATGCCGTTTCTGTCTTTCGCGGCATAGATTCCCGGCGCGCGCAGCAAGAGCACGGAAACCCGATGCGCGCCGCCCCAGCGGCGCAGGCAGTTTTCCGCGTCCAGCCGCCGAAAAGCGCGCGCCGAATGCGGACGGCATGGCTGCGTTTCATCGATCAGCGCCCCGCCGCAATCGCCATAGACGCCGGTCGTGCTCACATACACCAGCCGCCGTGGTAGACTTCCGCCTTGGCTCAGGGCAGCCAGCAGATGCCGGGTGCGCTCATCCCTTACGCCTTCCGCTTGCGGCGGCGCAAGATGCAACACCCGCTCCGCCAGTCCCGCCAGACGCAGAAGGCTTTGCGGCTGATCCAGATCACCCGTGATCGGACACGCGCCCAACCCGCGCCAGGCGTCTGCCGAGGCTTTTCCCGGGCGAACAAGCGCGAAGACGCGAAAGCGTTGCGCGAGCCAAGTAGCGGCGCGCCGGGCCACATCCCCGCTGCCGACGATTAACAATCTTTGCACGGACGGCATTTTAGCTTATCCCGCGCGAACGCCATGTTTTCGAGACCCATGAGTTACCAAATCACCCTGCAACCCGGTGCCGTCCAATACGTCGCCGAAGCCGACGAAACCCTGCTGGAGGCCGCTCTGCGACAGGGCGTCAGCATTCCCTATGGCTGCAAAAACGGCGCGTGCTGCGTCTGCAAGACCAAACTGCTTGACGGCAAGGCAGACTTGGGCGCGTATCAACCCCATGCCCTGAATGCCCGCGAAATCGAAGAAGGCAAGCTCCTCCTCTGTACCGCGCGCGCCCGGAGCGATCTGACGCTGGAAAATCATCAGGCTACGCGCCAAAGCGAAATTCCGGTCAAACTCATGCTTGCGAAAATAAAGACGCTGCAACGCGCCGCCCATGATGTCATCATCCTTTCCCTGCAATTGCCCGCGCACGAAACGTTCACTTTTCGCGCCGGTCAGTATATCGACATTCTGCTGCCGGAAGGCCAGCGGCGCAGCTACTCCATCGCCAGCGCGCCGGAACAGGCGGGAACGCTGGAACTCCACATTCGCCGCGTCCCCAATGGTTTGTTTACCGGACGGGTGTTTGAAGCAATGAAGGAAAAGGACATCCTGCGCTTTGAAGGGCCGCGCGGCGGCTTTTTTCTGCGCGAGGAGAGCGACAAGCCGGTCATCCTGATCGCCAGCGGCACCGGCTTTGCGCCGATCAAGTCCATCGTCGAGCACACGCTCGCGCAAAACATCACGCGACCCTTGCGGATTTACTGGGGCTGCCGCGCGCAGGCCGATTTGTATCTGCCCGCCCTGCCCGCGGCTTGGGCCGCCGAACACCCGCATATCCGCTTCATTCCCGTGCTTTCCGCCGCCGACGCGGATTGGCGGGGGCGCGCGGGGTTCGTGCATCAGGCGGTACTGTCCGACTACCCGGATTTGTCCCGGCACGAAGTCTATGCCTGCGGCAATCCGGCGATGGTCGACAGCGCGCGCCGGGAACTCGTCGCCCGCTGCCGCTTGCCGGAAAAATCGTTTTTCGCGGACGCCTTCACCTTCAACGCATAAGCCTTGAGCGCCCCTGATTCCCTATCCGTCCTTTTTTCCCCGGAAGGCCCGTTGGCGGCAAGCATTCCAGGGTTCAGGCCGCGCGCGCAACAAGTGGAGATGGCACAGCGCATACAGGCGGCGATCATTGCGCAAAAGGTTTTCGTCGCGGAAGCTGGAACCGGCACGGGCAAGACCTTCGCCTACCTTGCGCCCGCGCTCTGTTCCGGCGGCAAGGTGATTATTTCCACCGGCACCAAAACCTTGCAGGATCAATTATTCAACAAGGATTTGCCCCTGATGCGCGCCGCCCTGCATGCGCCGATCAGCGTGGCGCTCCTGAAGGGACGCGCCAATTACCTCTGCCCTTACCATCTGCGGCGCGCCGCTGCGGAAGGAGGTTTTCACAGCCGGGAAGAAGTTGGACACCTGGCCGCCATCCAGCGTTTTTCCCGACACACGCAAAGCGGCGACAAGGCCGAATGCGTTTCCGTGCCGGAAAACGCCCCGATCTGGGCGCAGGTGACTTCCACGCGCGACAGCTGTCTGGGGCAGGAATGCCCGGATCACAAGAACTGCCACGTGCTCATCGCGCGCAGGGCGGCGATGGACGCGGATCTGACGGTCGTCAATCACCATCTTTTCTTTGCCGACGTGATGTTGCGCGACGAAGGCGTGGCCGAGCTTCTGCCCGCCTGCAACACGGTGATTTTCGACGAGGCGCACCAGTTGCCGGAAACCGCCGCCCTGTTTTTTGGCGATAGCGTATCCACCGGCCAGATCCTCGATCTGGCGCGCGACGGCAAGGCGGAGGGGTTGGCGGGCGCGCGCGATTGCCTGGACTTGCAGACGCGTCTGGCCGCGCTGGAAAAAGCGGCCAGGGATTTGCGCCTCGCGGTGGGCATGGAAAGCAGTCGCTTTTCCGCCCGCCAACTGGAAACCGCCCCCGGCTTCGACGCGGCCATGCGGCAGCTTTTGCATGAATTCGGCGCGACGGCGGCAATACTCAAAACGCAGGCGGGACGTTCCGAAGGTCTGGAAAAATGCTGGCAACGACTCCTGGAACTGGAGGCGCGTTTTACGGCCTGGCGCGCGAACCCGCCCGCGGGCAGTGACGATGGCGACGGCGGCGGCAAAAAAGTGCGCTGGGGCGAAACTTTCGGCGCGTCCCTGCAGCTCAACGCCACGCCGTTATCGGTCGCCGAAACTTTCACGCGCCAGATGGGCGGCCATCCGCGCGCCTGGATTTTCACTTCCGCCACCCTCGCCGTGCAGGGACGTTTCGACCACTACCAGGCGGAACTCGGTTTGCTCGACGCCGAAACCGGCTGCTGGGACAGCCCCTTCGATTACGCCCGGCAAGCCCTGCTCTACGCGCCGCAAGGCTTGCCGGAACCCAATTCGCAGGGCTACGCCGAAGCGGTGGCCGCCGCCGCCTTGCCGCTGGCGCGCATCGCGCGCGGCGGCGTGTTTTTTCTATGCACCAGCCTGAAGATCATGCGTCGCATCCATGAATTGCTGCAACAGGATTTGCTCGATCATTGGCCGAACGAATCCGCCCGCCCGCCCCTGTTCTTGCAGGGCGAAAGCAGCAAGAACGAATTGCTGGAACGCTTCCGTCGCGCTGGAAACGGCATTCTGGTGGGCAGCCAGAGTTTCTGGGAAGGCGTGGATGTGCGCGGCGACGCCCTGTCGCTGGTGGTCATCGACAAGATACCTTTCGCCTCGCC
>JAITJU010000072.1 GCA_031278735.1 Zoogloeaceae bacterium | reverse complement strand
GCCGGGGAAATCCATTCACGCGTACAAGAACGTCACCATCAACGAGCCGTTCTTCGTCGGCCATTTTCCGCATCATCCGGTCATGCCGGGCGTGCTGGTTCTGGAGGCGCTGGCGCAGGCGGCGGGGATTCTGTCGTTCAGGACAATGGACGCCAAGCCGACGGACGATTCGGTATTTTATTTTGTCGGCATTGACAACGCCCGTTTCAAGCGACCAGTCGCGCCGGGCGATCAACTGCATTTCCATGTGGAGATCGAGCGTCAGATGCGGGGCATCTGGAAGTACAAGGCGATCGCCAAGGTGGATGGCGAAGTGGCGGCGGAAGCCAGCCTGATGTGCGCCAAGCGCGATCTGGCCTGATGGGGGCATCCGCCGTGGGCGTGAAGATACATCCCGCCGCGATCGTGCATCCCGCCGCCCGCTTGGCGGACGGCGTGGAAATTGGCGCGTATTCCATCATTGGCGAGCATGTGGAAATCGGCGAGCGCAGCCATGTCGGGCCGCACGTGGTGATTGACGGCCACACCCGCATCGGACGGGAAAACCGGATTTTCCAGTTTTCCTCGCTGGGCGAAGCGCCGCAGGACAAAAAATATTCCGGCGAGCCTACGCGTCTGGAAATCGGCGATCGCAACACCATCCGCGAATTCTGCACCTTCAACATTGGCACCGTGCAGGATGTGGGCGTCACGCGCGTCGGCAACGACAACTGGATCATGGCCTATGTGCACATCGCGCATGACTGTCAGGTCGGCGATCATACGACCTTCGCCAACAACGCCCAGCTGGCGGGACATGTGCACATTGACGACTGGGCGATTCTCGGCGGCTACACGGGGGTGCATCAATTTTGCCGCATCGGCGCGCATGTGATGACGGCGGTGGGCACGGTGATTTTGCAGGACGTGCCGCCCTATCTGATGGCGGCGGGCAACACGGCCTCGCCCTACGGCATCAATGTGGAGGGTCTGAAGCGGCGCGGTTTCCACGCCGACGCGATTGTCGCCCTGAAACGCGCCTACCGCGTCATCTACAAATCCGGACTGATGCTGGACGAGGCCAAGGACAAGCTGGAGGAAATGGCGGCGGAAGCGCCGGATGTGCGGCGTTTTCTCGATTTCTTTGCCGTTTCCCGGCGCGGCATCATCCGATGAGCGCGGATCGGGCATTCCCGGAGCCGCGCATCGCGCTGGTCGCGGGAGAGCCTTCCGGCGACCAGTTGGCGGCGCACCTGATGGCGGCGCTGAAGCAAAAATTGCCGCGAATATCCTTCGTCGGCATTGGCGGCGCCGGTATGCGCGCGCAGGGGATGGATATCTGGTGGCCGCAGGAAAAGCTCGCTGTCATGGGCTATGTCGAGGTTCTGCGGCGTTACCGGGAGATTTCCAGCGTCCGCCGCGCCCTGAAAGCGCGTCTGCTTGCCGAAAGGCCGGATTTATTCATTGGTGTGGACGCGCCGGATTTCAACCTGGATCTGGAAATCGCGCTCAGGAAAAAAGGCGTCAGGACCATGCATTACGTCAGTCCCTCAATCTGGGCGTGGCGCGGCGGGCGCATCCGAAAAATGGCAAAAGCCGCGGATCGGGTGCTGGCGCTTTTTCCCATGGAAGCGCCGATCTACAAGCGGGCGGGCATTCCCGTCACTTACGTGGGGCACCCGCTGGCCGACCAGATACCGCCCGTCACTTCCAAGGCGGCAATGCGGGATCATCTGGGTTTGCCGCGGGAAAAAACCATTTACGCGCTGCTTCCCGGCAGCCGCCAGTCGGAAGTGGCAAACCTGAGTGACGTGTTCATTGCCGCCGCCCAGCGGATTCACGCGCAAGCGCCGGAGACGCTGTTTCTCGTCCCCCTCGTGACGCGCGAAAATCGCCTGGAATTTGAAACCGCGCTGTACCGGCAGAATGCGGCAAAGCTGCCGTTGCGTTTTCTGTTCGGACATGCCCGCGAAGCCATGGGCGCCGCCGACGCGGTGTTGGCGGCGAGCGGCACGGCGACGCTGGAAGCCGCCCTCGTCAAGCGCCCGATGGTGATCGCTTACAAGCTCGCGCCGCTGACCTACTGGTTCATGCGCCGCCGCGCCTACCTGCCCTATGTGGGCTTGCCCAACATTCTCGCCGGACGTTTCATCGTGCCGGAATTCTTGCAGGATGAGGCGACGCCGGAAAAGCTCGCGGCAGCCCTGTTGAAGGAAGCCGCCCCGGAACGCGCCGACGAGCTGGAAACGGAATTCACCCGCATCCACGACGTTCTGCGCCAGAACACGGCGGAAAAGGCGGCGGCGGCGGTGATGGATTTGCTGGCGACGAAATGAAAAGACCGTGAGGGCGAAAAATGACGCCTGCGCATAAAAAGGGGTGTTTTCATGTCTGCCGCGAACCTTGAACTGGCTTTCCTGCCGCCGGGCGTCTGCGGTATCGACGAGGCCGGACGCGGGCCGCTTGCGGGACCGGTGGTCGCCGCCGCCGTCATCCTCGACCCGGAAAATCCTGTCGCGGGTCTGAATGACTCCAAGAAACTTTCCGCCCGCCGCCGCGCATATCTGGCGGAACGCATCCGTGAGCGGGCGCTGGCCTGGGCTGTGGCGGAGGCCAGCGCGGCGGAGATCGACGCGATCAATATTCTGGAAGCCACGTTTCTTGCCATGCGGCGCGCCGTGTCCGCCCTCCCGATCCGGGCTGTCGCCGCCGCGGTCGACGGCAATCGCTGTCCAAAACTCGCCGTGCCCGTGACCGCCGTGATAAAGGGTGACGGCAAGATCGCCGCCATCGCCGCCGCTTCCATTCTTGCCAAAACCGCGCGCGACGCGCAAATGCTCGATCTGCATTGCCGCTATCCGCAATATGGCTTTGATCGGCACATGGGCTATCCCACGGCGGCGCATCTGGCCGCCTTGCGAACGCACGGCCCTTGTCCGGCGCACCGCAGGCATTTTGCGCCCGTCGCCGCCCTGCTGGCGGGGCGGCGCCCGGACGCGGCGGGCGCGCCGCCGGAATTGTTTCCGTCATGCTAGGGCGCATCCTCTCGCGGGAAAACCCGGCTTTCAAGGCCTGGAAAAAACTGGCGCAGTCGGGGCGCGAACGGAAAAAGCGGCGGCAGGCGCTGCTCGAAGGCGCGCATCTCGTCGCCGCCTGGCATGTGGCGCACGGAATGCCCGCCTGCCTGCTGGCAAGCCAAAAAGACATGGCGCGCGCGGAGATCGCCGCCTGGCTCGCTGCGGGCGATCGCCGCAGTGTGCCGTGTTTCGTGCTGGCGGATGCCCTGTTCGCTGAACTTGCCGATGCCGAAACGCCAAGCGGCCTGCTCGCCATTGTCAACCTGCCCGCCGCGGAAGCCCCGCCTGCTCTGGATGTCGATACGCTGTTGCTGGACGGCATACAGGATCCCGGCAATCTCGGCGGTCTGCTGCGCACGGCGGCGGCGGCGGGGTTCGCGCAGATTTTGCTTTCCGTCGACTGCGCCGGCGCCTTTTCACCCAGGACCTTGCGCGCCGGACAAGGCGCGCAGTTTCAACTGCGGATTCATGAATCTTCCGATCTTGCCGCCTTTCTCGCCGCTTTCCAGGGCGGCGCGCTGGCGACTGCCCCGCGGGACGCCGAATCGCTCTACGCGGTCGACCTGCGGCAAAAACCGCTTGCCTGGGTGTTTGGCGCGGAAGGGCAAGGCGTCCGCCCCGCCGTTCTGGCTGCCGCGCGACAACGCGTTTGCATCCCCATGCCTGGCGCGCAAAGCGTGGAATCCCTGAATGTCGCCGCCGCCGCCGCAATCTGCCTTTTCGAGACCCTGCGCGCCCGACGCGCGGCAGGACAATGCTGAAGGCAGCATGGATTGGGCGGCGACGCTGTCTTGCCGCTTTCCATGTGTGTTCTCATTTCCCGGTATGTTAGTATGCGTGGGCGATTCTTCTGTTCCTTGATTTCTTGAGCGCCATGAAAATTCTGATTGTCGAAGATCATGCCCTGATGCGTGACGCGCTGGCGCGCGTGTTGTGCACTCAGGGCGACCGGGTGGTGCAAGAGGCCAGCGGCGTGGATCAGGCGCTGGCCGTGCTGGCGCGGGAACGCGATTTCGATCTGGTGTTGCTTGATTTGGCATTGCCGGGCATGGATGGCTTTTCTGGCCTGAAACTCATCACGGAACGTTATCCGGGCATACCGGTGGTCATCCTGTCGGCTTTCGACGACAAGCCGACCATCAAGCGCGCCTTGAGTCACGGGGCGGCGGGATTCGTTCCCAAGTCCTATCCTGCGGAGGCGTTGCTGAACGCCTTGTCGCAGGTGCTTTCCGGGCAGGTTTTCTGTCCGCCGGAGGCGATATTGGTGGAAACGAATTTCAATATGCCGCGACTCTCCGACGCCAATAAAAGCCTGAACCCTTCGGAATTCGGCTTGACCGAACGTCAGGGCGAGGTGCTGTCCCTGATGCTCAAAGGGTATTCCAACCGCGAAATCGCCAACCAGCTGAAACTTTCCGAAGGCACGGTAAAGATTCACGCGGCGGCGATTTTCAAGAGTCTTGGCGTCTCCAGTCGCGCCCAGGCCATCGTGATTGCCAACCGATACGGCATTATGGCGTGACGCCCATGACGGAGACTCCCGCATGAATCCGAAGCCGCTCGCGCAAATCAGCCTGATCGCGCTGCTCATTCTGGGCTGCCTGTTGGTGCTGTATCCCTTTCTTGCCGCCGTGCTGTTCGCGGCGGTCATTTGCGTCACCACCTGGCCGCTTTATGCGTGGCTGCATCGTTTTCTGCGTCGGCGCGATACGCTTTCCGCATTGCTGATGACCCTGCTGCTTGTAGTTGTCATGATTGCGCCCACGCTCCTGCTCGCCAAAGGATTGAGCGATGCCGCGCACCTGTTTGCCGCCGTGGTCACGCCCTGGTTTCAGGACAATACGGATAACGGCTTTTCCGGGCGCCTCGGCAGCCTGCCCTATATCGGCCCGCAGCTGGCGGAATACTGGCAGCAGCTTTCCGCCAATCGTGAAGAAGCGCAAAAATTGCTGCGCGCCGCTTACGAGCCTTCGCGTCGTCTGGTGCTGGCGGGCATTGGCGTCGTTGGCAACGGCGTCTTGCAATTGGCGCTCGTGATTTTCATCAGCTTTTTTCTTTACCGGGATGGCGAATTCATCACCCGGCAGCTGCGGGAAGCCGCCCTGCGCCTGGGCGGCGCTCTGGGCGATGAACTTTTGCAGCTTTCCCGCAGCACCGTTACCGGCGTCATGATCGGCATTGTCGGCACCGCGTTGGCGCAGGCGCTGGTCGCGCTGCTGGGCTTTGTCATCGCGGGCGTTCCCGGCGCGCCGCTTCTCGCCATCGCCATATTTTTCCTTTCCATGATTCCTGTCGGCCCGCCGCTCGTCTGGGGGGGCGCGGCGTTCTGGCTTTACAGTCAGGGCGAGACGGGATGGGCTATTTTCATGGCTATCTACGGACTGGCGGTCATCAGCAGCGTGGATAATTTCGTCAAGCCCATTCTGATTTCCCGCAGCGCCAGCCTGCCCATTCTGCTGATTGCCCTGGGCGTCTTTGGCGGCATTTTCGCTTTCGGCTTTATCGGCATCTTTTTGGGGCCGACCCTGCTGGCGCTGGCGCACACCCTGTTCTTGCGCTGGCTGCGAACGCGGGAGACGGCGTGAGCCAGTTCTTCAGGCCGCGCTGATCAGGGAAGAATCGCGCGCCCGTTCAGAAAAATAGCCGCGCGAGTTCCCTCCCCGGTTCCGGGGCGCGCATGAACGCTTCGCCCACCAGAAAGGCGTGGACGCCGTTTTCCCGCAGGGTCTTCACGTCTTCGGGCGAGCGGATGCCGCTTTCGGCGACGACCAGGCGATCCGCCGGGATGCGCGGCAGTTGCCGGAGCGTGACGCCCAGATCGACCGTGAAGGCGCGCAGGTCGCGGTTGTTGATGCCGATCAGGGGCGTCTTCAGCCGCAAGGCAAGATCAACTTCCTCTCCATCGTGGGATTCCACCAGCGCGGCCATGCCCAGTTCCTCGGCCAACCCCGCGAAATCCCGCATCTGGCCGGGGGAAAGCGCGGCGACGATGAGCAGGATGGCGTCCGCGCCCATCGCGCGGGCTTCGTGAATCTGGTAAGGATCGACGATGAAATCCTTGCGCAATGTCGGCAGCGGACAGGCGGCGCGGGCGGCGGCAAGGTATGCGGGCGCGCCCTGGAAAAACGGCGCGTCGGTGAGCACGGAAAGGCAGGCCGCGCCGTGGGCGGCATAGGAGGCGGCAATGTCGGCGGGATGAAAATCGGGGCGAATCACGCCTTTCGAGGGGCTGGCCTTCTTGATTTCGGCGATGACCGCCGCCTGTTTCAGCGTGACGCGCTCCCGCAAGGCGCGGACGAAATCCCGCGTCGGCGGCTGGTCCTGCGCCTGGGCGCGGATTTCCGCCAGCGGCAAACGGGCGCGGGCGGCGGCGACTTCTTCCGCTTTCACGGACAGAATTTTTTCGAGGATGCCGCTCATGACTTTTTGGGAAAGCGGCGGGTGAATTGCGTGAATTCGTCGAGCTTTGTCCTTGCCGCGCCGCTGGCGATCGTTTCCCGCGCCAGTTCGACGCCCTGGCCGATGCTGTCCGCGCGATTGGCCGTGTAGAGCGCCACGCCCGCGTTGAGGATGACGATCTCCCGCGCCGGGCCGGGCTTGTTTTCCAGCGCCGAGAGCACCACCTTTCTTGATTCCTCGACGCTGCCGACCTTGAGATTGCGCCTGCCCGCCATGGCGATGCCGAAATCTTCCGGGTGAATCTCGTACTCCAAGACCACGCCGTCCTTCAGTTCGCCCACCAGGGTGGAAGCGCCCAGGCTCACTTCGTCCATGCCGTCCATGCCATAGACGGTCAGCACATGGCGCGCGCCCAGCCGCTGCATGACGCGCACCAGAATGCCGACCAGATCGGCGTGAAAGACGCCCAAAAGGGTGTTGGGCGCGTCCGCCGGATTGGTGAGCGGCCCCAGGATGTTGAAAAGCGTGCGCACGCCCATTTCGTTCCTGACCGCCGCCACGTTCTTCATCGCGCCGTGGTGACGCGGCGCGAACATGAAGCCGATGCCCACGGCGTCGATGCATTCCGCCACCTGTTCCGGCGCGAGTTCCAGATTCGCGCCCAGCGCGTCCAGCGCGTCGGCGCTGCCGGATTTGGAGGAAATGCTGCGGTTGCCGTGCTTGGCGACGCGGATGCCCGCCGCCGCCGCGACGAAAATGGTCGCGGTGGAAATGTTGAAGGTGTGCGAGCCGTCGCCGCCCGTGCCCACCACGTCGAGCAGATTGTCGCGCGGCCCGCCGACATTCACCTTGGTCGCCAGTTCGCGCATCACCGTCGCGGCGGCGGCAATCTCGCCGATGGTCTCCTTTTTCACGCGCAGGCCGGTCAGAATCGCCGCCGTCATCAGGGGAGAAAGTTCCCCGGACATGATCTGGCGCATGAGCGACACCATCTCGTCATAAAAAATCTCGCGGTGCTCGATGGCGCGCTGCAACGCCTGTTGCGGGGTAATCATAAAAACTCCTGAAAAAACCCGGAATCCGGGCGACAAACCGACAGTTTAAGGCGCAATGCCGATCATGACCAAGGGCACGGAAGGCGCGCCGCGCCCATTTCGGATGACATTGGCGGAACAAGGCGGGTCGTCAATGAGCGACCGGCTTTTTTGGGATCGTAGACCGGCTGGTTCATGGGTCTGGATTTCAGGATTCCCGACGCGCAGCGGGAAATCCTTTCCCTTGCGACGGCGCAGTATTCCGGGGACAATTCCGCGCCCACGGCGCGGCGTCCGTTCTTGAGCGCCGCGACCAGCGCCGAGCCGACGCCCGCGAACGGATCCAGAACCCGGTCTCCGGCGCGGGTCATCGACAAGACAAGCCGCTCCGCCAGCTCAATGGGAAATTGGCAAGGATGAATGGTCTTTTCCACATGATTGTTCTTGACATTGGGAATCACCCAGACATCGCCGGGATTCTTCCCCAGAGGGTTGCACGAATATTGTCCCGCCCTGGGGCCTTTGAAATACTTTTTCCCCGGATATTTTTGCGGTATCCGTATGGGATCGAGATCGAAGAAATAATTCTCCGCCTTGGTAAACCAGAGTATCGTTTCATGCCTGCCGGACAGGCGGCGCGAACAATGCAGGCCATGCTCGAAATGCCAGATGACGCGATTGCGCAATTTCAGGCCGCGCCGGGCAAAGGATGGGTAGAGCGCAATATCCAGCGGCACGATCGCGCCCGCCCGCACGAAGTTTCCCACCTGCCAGCAGATGCTGCCCTCCGGACGCAGGACGCGGATACATTCTCCGATGACCCTGTCCTGCCATTCGAGGTAGCGATCCAGGGCGCTTTTGCGTTCGTAAGCCTTGCCCAGATTATAGGGCGGCGAAGTCACAACCAGTTGTATGCTTTCATCCGGGAGACTGGCAAGCAATTCCAGACAGTCGCCCTCAAAAAGCGCCGCCTGTTCGTTTTCGGAAAAATCCGGCGCGGCATTGTGAGTCATGAATTTTCCTTTCTTTCCGGCGGGCGGCGGCGCAGGAAGTTTTCCAGCAGTTCGCGCCCGTGTTCGGAGAGCACGGATTCGGGGTGAAACTGCACGCCTTCGAGGGTGAAGGTCTTGTGGCGCAGGCCCATGATTTCGCCGTCTTCCGTCCAGGCGCTCACTTCCAGGCATTCGGGCAGGCTTTCCCGCTCGACGGCAAGCGAATGATAGCGCGTGCAGACGAGCGGATCGGGCAGGCCCGCGAAGACGCCGAGGCCATCGTGCCGCACCGGGGAAACCTTGCCGTGCATCAGTTGCCGGGCGTGGACGACCTTGCCGCCGAAGGCTTCGCCGATGGCCTGATGCCCCAGGCAGACGCCCAGAAGCGGAATCCTGCCCGCGAAGGCGCGAATCGCCGCCAGCGACACGCCCGCCTGCGCCGGGGCGCAGGGGCCGGGGCCGATGAGCAGATAATCCGGCTTCCGGGCGGCAATTTCGTCCAGGGTGACGGCATCGTTGCGAAAAACCCGCACATCCTCCCCCAGCTCGCCAAAATACTGCGCGAGGTTGTAAGTAAAGGAATCGTAGTTGTCGATCATCAAGAGCATGTCGGGCGTCTTTCCTTGATTTGATGTGAAACGAGATTTGTCTATCCAGAAAATCCCATGCGACAGGTTATGTGGTTTTCCTGCGCTTGTGCGCAGCCGCATTATCGCATCCTCTCTCGCTCGTAGCCATATGGCCGATCCGCCGCCGGATGATCTGCCCGGCGCGGAGCTTTTTTGGGCGCGCTTCTGTCTGGCGGATTGAGACCCGAAACGACGCGATTGAAAAGAGCGCATCCCGGCGGCAAACTTGACCGTCTTTTTGCGCCCTCCTATAATCCGCCCCCTTGCGCGCGAAGGCGCAAGCCCATGGTGATGTAGCTCAGTTGGTTAGAGCGGTGGACTCATAACCCACAGGTCGGCGGTTCGATTCCGCCCATCACCAAAAAACCAACCACTCTCGGTTGGTTTTTTTTTGCCCGTTTCCCCCAGTGCTGGCGCGGGTTCGGGCCTCGCTGCGAAGGACGCCGCCGCCCCGGATACCTCGGTTTCGGGCCGTTTTCCGTTCTCAGATGCCGCCCATTCTCTGTTTCTGCGAAGGAGGACTTCGCACCCGACCCAGCACTGGCGCGGGTTTCCGGCGGCTTGTTCGTCAGGAAAACCGCCCTGACGCGGGCGACCCGACCCCGGACGGGGCTACTCATTGACGATGGGCCGGACATCTCAGACGATGGGCGTTCCGGGCCGGTAGACACCTCGTTGCCGTGCTTGATACCGGCCTTCAGATGCTCGGCCAGGGGTTTGTCGTACTTCCCGATGGCCTTGATCGCCCGGTCAACAGCGTTGCGGAAGGCGTCGCGGACGTTCTTCCTCTTGTCACCCATCTTCCGCTGGCGACCGCCCAGACCTTTCCCTTCCTCGATGGCTTTCGCCAAGAACGCCATCTCCTTCTCGATCTCCTCGACGCGCGCGTGATCCTCGGCGTCACGAGCCTCCTCGATTTCGCTGAACAGCTCCTTTGCGCGCGCCCGGTATTGATTGATCGCCTGCCGATCCGCCACATCACCGGTATCGGTCAGCGGAGCGCCTTCAACGACTGAAAAACCCTCCTCGATGTCTTCCGGCGCGACGCCCGCGTGACCGGGAGAGTGATCGCATTGATCGCGCTCCCGCAGGCGATTTCGAATACTGATGTCTTGCGCTCCGGATGGGCGAGCAACAGATTGATGTATCCCGCGCCCTTGTCCACGCCTTGCAGCAGGAGTGTGCTCTTGCCTTGAAACCGGAACTCCCAGACCGCGCCGCGCTTGCGGAAGATGTTGTCGGGCACCTTCTCCTTCGACGCAACCGCTGGCACCGAGATCACCGATGCGGACTCATGCACGGCGCGAAGCAAGGCATCGCCCGGCATGGTGCGCTCGCGGATCGCAGTGGCATGACGGCGCACCATTTCGTCCAACGCGGCATTCACCTCGCCAGCGTGACGCTTATAGAGATCGAACACGCGCTGGGCAGCCTGCGCCGTGCTTCCATCAAGGAAGCGCAGCACCCGATTCACCTCGGCGTACTTGGCAAGAAACTGCCCGACGTTCTCCAGCGCCCCCACTTGGTTGGCCCGCTCCAGGTAGGACGCGGACATGATCTTGTCGTCGTCCTTGTTCCGGCTCTGGGTGAACACGTCCGCCTTGTAGTGATCAATCGGGTCGTACTGGTCAGACTTGGCGGCGATGACCGCAAAGCGTCGGTCGATGCACTGCGACCGCAGTGGGTGTGCTGGTTCGTCATTTCCCACGTGTGCGTGCAGGTCATCGAATGCTTGATCAGATCGGCGCAGCCTACCTTGACGATCTGCTCGACGACTTCGGCCTTGGTTTTCCAGATGTACGGGTTCTCGACAGCCGGGCGTGGCATCAAGAGGCGGTGCCCGTGCAAACCGGTGGGCGCGCGGGTCACGCCGATGCCATCCGGCTGCGTGCGGCGCGCAGCTCAGCCTTCGAGGAGGCCATCCGTGCCGAATGGTTGCGCTGGGTCATCGGCCATCAGGACACGTGGCGTGACCGCCGCTTCGCTGCTGTTTCGCGCTATCAGGAGGCGTTGCGGCACGGTGGACACTTCCACGCCGAGGGCATCCGCAGCGCGGTCTACCTGCGCCGTTGGTGGGCCTCGCTCTGGCAGGCGGCGATGCGCCCGCTGCCGGGCCGTCATCCGCCGGTGCCGTTCGTGCCGCCGGAAGAACCGGCCTGCTACCTGCCGAACGCACATCTGCTGTTCACCGAGGACGCCGCCATCGACGGCGATCTGTTGTTCGTCTGCGAGCACCCCGACCAGCCGGAAGCCGGGTCGGTGCTCGTTCCCAACCGGAGGGTGTATTTCGTGATCAATGAGGTGACGCTGACGCGCTGGCCCGATGGCACGCCGGTGCCGGTGCTGGGCCTGTCGCTGTCGCTGGATGCCGATTCGTGGGCGTGGGGCTTCGAGGCCACGCTGCCCGTCACCGCCGAAGCGTTGGTCGTGCCAGCGGTGGGTGCCGCGCCGGTCGAGTTGATCGCCACGGTCAACGGCACCGCCTTCCACGTTCTTGCCGAGAACCTGAGCCGCGAGCGCGTGTTCGGCGACGCCAGCATCCGCATCACCGGGCGCGGGCGCAGCGCGGCGCTGGCCACCCCTTACGCGCCGGTCATCACCTTCGCCAACACCGAGCCGCGCAGTGCGCAGCAGTTGATGGAGGACGTGCTGACCATCAACGGCATCCCGCTGGGCTGGACGGTGGATTGGGCGCTGACCGACTGGCTGGTGCCCACGGGCGTGTTCGCCAAGCAAGGCACATGGATCGAGGGCTTGAACACCATCGTCGGCGCGGCGGGCGGCTACCTGCTGCCGCATCCGTCCGAGAAGATTCTGCGGGTGCGCCATCGCTATCCGGTGGTGCCGTGGGACTGGTGGACGGACGTGACGCCGGACTTCGTGCTGCCGGTGGACACGGTGGCGCGCGAGTCGCTGCGCTGGATCGACAAGCCCGCCTACAACCGAGTGTTCGTGGCAGGCCAGGAAACCGGCGTGCTCGGCTAGATCACGCGCACCGGCACGGCGGGCGACGTGCTCGCGCCGATGGTGGTGGATGCGCTCATCACCCAAGCGGCAGCGGCGCGTCAGCGCGGCATCGCCATCCTGTCGGACACGG
>JAITJU010000013.1 GCA_031278735.1 Zoogloeaceae bacterium | reverse complement strand
ACGTGACCAAGGTGGTGATTGACGAAAACATGGTCAATGGCGACGCCAAGCCCTTGCTGATCCATACGGAACCGGCGCGGGTTTCCGGTTCGGATTGAGGGCGTGATTGCGGGCGTTTCTGGCGCGCGACGTTTTCACGGTTGCGCGCCAGCTTGAAAAAACTCATCATTACCCCCATTTCCAGTCGGCTTCCTTTTATTTCTTTCCATCCTGCAAGGCGTTTTCATGTCCAACAGCCCTCACTTTCCGGAAAACCAGACTTTTGTATTGCCGCTTTTGCCGCTGCGCGACGTGGTGGTTTTCCCTCATATGGTGATCCCGCTTTTCGTCGGTCGCCCCAAGTCCATCAAGGCGTTGACGTTGGCGATGGAAGGCAGCCGCGCCATCGTGCTGGTGGCGCAGAAATCGGCGACGCAGGATGAACCTGGCGCGGATGGCCTGTATCAGATGGGCTGTATCGCCAGTGTGCTGCAAATGCTGAAATTGCCGGACGGCACGGTCAAGGTGCTGGTGGAAGGACGGCAGCGGGCGCGGATCGACAGGGTGGAAGACAGTGACGGTCATTTTGCCGCGCATGTCGTCGCCCTTGCCGAGGAAGAAGGGAGCGGCTACGAGCAGGAAGCGTTGCGCCGCACCGTGCTGAACCAGTTTGACCAGTACGTGAAGCTGAACAAGAAAATCCCGCCGGAAATTTCCGCCTCCATCGCCAGCATCGAGGATGCCGGACGTCTGGCCGACACCATTGCCGCGCATCTGCCCCTGAAGATCGACCAGAAGCAGGACGTGCTCGAAGCCATGAGCGCGCGCGCGCGCATCGAGCGCCTGCTGTCGCAACTGGAATCCGAAATCGACATCCTGCAAGTGGAAAAGCGCATCCGCGGGCGCGTGAAGCGCCAGATGGAAAAAAGCCAGCGCGAGTACTATCTGAACGAGCAGGTCAAGGCCATTCAGAAAGAGCTGGGCGAAGGCGAGGATGGCGCGGATCTGGAAGATCTGGACAAGAAGATCCAGGCTGCCGGCATGAGTCGGGAAGCCTTGGCCAAGGCGCAAGGCGAATTGAAAAAGCTCCGGCTGATGTCGCCCATGTCCGCCGAGGCGACGGTGGTGCGCAACTACATCGATACGCTGGCGGGGTTGCCCTGGCGCAAGAAGACCCGCACCAGCAAGGATTTGTGCGCGGCGGAAAAAATTCTCGATGCCGATCATTACGGGCTGGAGAAGGTGAAGGAGCGCATCATTGAATATCTGGCCGTGCAGCAGCGGGTCGACAAGGTCAAGGCGCCCATTCTTTGCCTGGTTGGCCCGCCGGGCGTGGGCAAGACCTCGCTGGGACAATCCGTCGCCCGCGCCACTGGCCGCAAGTTCATTCGCATGTCGCTGGGCGGCGTGCGCGACGAGGCGGAAATTCGCGGGCACCGGCGCACCTATATTGGCTCCATGCCCGGCAAGATTTTGCAGAACCTGGGCAAATCCGGCGTGCGCAATCCATTGTTCCTGCTGGACGAGGTTGACAAGCTGGGACAGGATTTTCGCGGCGATCCGGCCTCGGCGCTGCTGGAGGTGCTGGATCCGGAACAGAATCACACCTTTCAGGATCATTACGTGGAAGTGGATTTCGACCTTTCCGACGTGATGTTCGTGGCGACGGCCAACACCCTGAATCTTCCGGCGGCGCTGCTGGATCGCATGGAAGTCATCCGTCTTGCGGGCTATACCGAGGATGAGAAGGTCAATATCGCCATGCGCTATCTGTTGCCCAAGCAGATGAAGAACAACGGCGTCAAGAAGACCGAGCTTTCCGTGACCGAGAACGCGGTGCTGGACATCGTGCGCCATTACACGCGCGAAGCGGGCGTGCGCGGTCTGGATCGGGAAATTTCCAAGATCTGCCGCAAGGTCATCAAGACCCTGCTGATGCGAAAGCGCAGCAGCAAGATCGTTGTCAATTCGAGGAATCTGGAAAAATACCTGGGCGTGCGCCGTTACAACTTTGGCATGGCGGAAAAGGAAAATCAGGTGGGGCAGGTTACGGGTCTGGCGTGGACCGAGGTTGGCGGCGAGTTGTTGACCATAGAGTGCGCGGTCATGTCCGGCAAGGGCAACATTCTCAGAACCGGTTCCCTGGGCGACGTGATGAAGGAATCGGTGGAGGCCGCGCGTTCCGTGGTGCGCGCCCGCGCCGAACGTCTGGGGATTCGTCCTGAAATTTTCGAGAAGCTGGACATTCACATTCATGTGCCGGAAGGCGCGACGCCCAAGGACGGGCCTTCCGCCGGCGTCGCCATGACCACGGCGCTGGTTTCCGCGCTGACGGGCATTCCCGTGCGTTGCGAGATTGCCATGACGGGCGAGATTACCCTGCGCGGCGAGGTGCTGGCGATTGGCGGCCTGAAGGAAAAGCTGCTGGCCGCCGTGCGCGGCGGCCTGAAGACCGCCCTGATTCCGCAGGAAAACATCAAGGATTTGATGGAGATTGCGGACAACATCAAGAACCGCATCGAGATTGTGCCGATCAAGTGGATGGACGAAGTGCTTGAACGCGCGCTGGAGCGGCGCCCGGAAGCCTTGCCGGAGGCGTCGCATCCGGTCGCGCTGGCAAGTGAAAGCGTGCTGGAAGACAAGCAAGGCGCGCCGCTCGTCAAGCACTGAGCGCGCGCGGGGAAGAATATGCGCCCAGAATGACGCCGCCTGATTTGCTTTCGCGTTCGCGCCGACATTGACATTGAATACGACATGTGCGACAAACCACGAATGCGCGCGAAATCCGTTCGCCTGAATT
>JAITJU010000005.1 GCA_031278735.1 Zoogloeaceae bacterium | reverse complement strand
GCCCCCGCGGCCGTGGTGAGCAGCGAGCCGGAGGCGGACAACGTGCCGCCCGCCGTGGTCAGCATGCCGCCGGAGGCGGAAAGGGAAGCCGCCGCCGTCGTCTCCGTCGCGGCCGTGGTGGTGAACATCGACAGCACCGGCGTGAAGAGGGAACCCATGAGACCGCTCAAATTGCCGGAGAGCGCGGAGAAAAGCCCGGAAATGTCGAACGCGCCGCCGGAGGCTTCCGCCGCGCCCGCCGCATTCACGCCCAGCCCCCCGGCCTTCGCGTTCGCCGCCTGCAAGTTGATTTGCGCCGCCTGCAAATTGATTTGCGCCGCGCTCATTTGTTGCGTGGCGGCGGAAGCGTCCGTCCCCGCCGCCGGATTCACGCCATTGCCGAAAAGCGCCCCCAGCAATCCGCCCGCGCCGTCCGCGCCCTTGTTCGCCTCGGCCAGGAAGCCGGACATCGCCCCGGAAAGCGGCCCTTCCGGCCCCATCAACCATTGCGACAAGTTCTTGGAATACATCTCCAGCAGGCTCTTGAAGATGGTGGTCGAAAGCTCGTGAATCGCCTCCCGCAAGCTCATCGTGCCGTCGACCAGCCCGGAAATGGCGTTGTTCAGGCCTTCCGAGACGCCCTGCTTCAGGGTCGCCTCGAAGAGCGTCGTGGTGTTCTCCAGAAGCCTGATCTGGTTGTTCGTCTCGATCAAGGCCGCCCTCGCCTTCTCGCCAATCTCGTCTTCCCGTTGGGCGATGCGTTCCAGGAGCGGGATGCGCTCGCGCAAGGCGGCCGCCTGTTCCCGATTGACCCGCAACAAGGCTTCCTGCGCCTCCACGTCCGTCATGAGGCCGGTTTCGTGGTTCACGTCGATGATGGATGTTTGCTGATGGGCGCGGCGCTGTATCTTGTCGATTTCCGCTTCCACGCGGTCGACTTCCTGCTTTTCCAGGGTGAGCTTCACCACCAGGTCGAGATTGGCCTTTACGCCCTTCGCCAGCGCGGAATCGCTCTTTGCGATTTCCTCGTCGAGTTTTTTGCGCAATTCCGCGTAACGCGCTTCCAGTTCCCGGCGGTCGGCCTCGGCGGAATTCCCGGCAAGGCGCAGCAACTCGATTTCAAAACCCGCCCCCGCCTTCTGGAATTCCTCGGCCCGCGCCTTCGCTTCGGTCAAGTCCTTGTAGGCGGCGGCGGCGCCATCCACGGCGGCGGCTTCCTTTTTCAGGGCTTCCACCTGTGCCGGGTTCAGTTTCTTCGCGTTCTCGTCCGTGGCCAGCCAGATTTCCAGCGAGTCGGAATAGCGGCGCGCGGCGTCGTCGATGCCGTTTTGGGCGTTGTCGATTTTCTTTTGCGTCTCCCGCATCACCCGCTCGAAATCAGCAAGCTGGCGTCGATAGGCGGACAATACCGGGTCTTCGCCGCCCGCCCGTCCCTTGCCGCCCGTCTTCCCCGGCGGCAAGAGGGAAAGGCCGGGAAGCGCCGCGTTCTCTTTCGGCGGCGCTTGCGACGACGCGCCGGCGGGTTTTTTCTGCCGCCGCTTTTCGGCGTGGGCGAAAAGTTCCGCGTATTCATTGTCGATTTGTTTCAGGTTGGCCCGCATTTCCTTCAGAATGCCGTCGATGTTGCCGGGGTTCTTCAGGATTTCCCAGGCCGCGCTCGCCCGTTCCGCGAGCTTGGTGAATCCGGCGGCCAGCGCGATGCCCGCCTGCTCGACCACCAGGAATTCCTCGCGCAATTTCGTGCCGATGTCCCAGCCGATCAGGAAGACCGCCATAGCGCCAAAGGCCGCCTTCAGTTTCCCCGTCTGCGCGATGGCCGTTTTGAACGATTGCTTCATCCCGGCGAATTCCGCCGCCAATGTGGTAAAGACCTTGCTCCCCGCCACGGAAATCGCCAGCAGCGCAATACGAAAGCCGCCAGCGGACACGGCGGCGGCGGCCAGCAGTTGCGCCAGGAAGGTCAGCGTGGGGGAAGCCTTGGCTATCGCGTCAATGGCCTGGGTCACGCTGCCCAGAATTTCCGCCAGACCTTTTATCAGCGGCAGGAGCACTTCTCCCAATGTGACGGCAAGACTCTCGAAATTGTTTTTCAATATGTCCAGTTGCGCCTGCGTGGTCTTCAGGCGCTTCTGGTATTCCGCTTCCAGTGAACCCGCGACGGCCTGCCGGTCGCTCACCCGCGAGAGCGCCGCCTCGTACTGATCCAGCGTGGAGAGGAGCGCGGCGATGTCGTCCTGGTATTCCTGCCCGAAGAGTTTCACCAGCGCCTCGGCGCGAGACTGTGTGTCCAGGCGGGAAAGCGTGGAGAGAAAATCCAGCAGCGCCCGCTGCGGATTTTCCCGGATGTCGCTGGCGAGCTTTTCCGCCGACAATCCCATCCTTTCCAGCATCGTCCGGAATTCCTCGCCCTGCACGTTGGCCGTTTGCAGACGGGAAAGCATCGCGTTGATGCTGGTGCCCACAACCATCGGCGACTTGCCCAGGGAAAGGAGGCTTGCCGAAAGCGCCGCCGCCTCTTCCGCGGCGAGGCCGAATTGTTGGGAAGCGCCGCCGATCCGCGTCATGACCTCGATGATGTCGCGCTCGGTGGTCGCCATCGAATTGCCCAGGACATTGACCGCGTCCGCCACCTCGCCCACGCGGGAAAGCGGCAGCGCGAAGGAATTCATGATGACGGCGGAAGCCCGCCCCGCCTCATCCGCGCTCATGCCGAAGGCGTTGGACATCTTCACCGTGAGCGTGATGAATTCCTCCATCCGGGCAAGCGGGATGCCCAATTGACCGCCCGCCGCCGCGATGTCGGCAAGTCCCGTGAGGCCGCCCGCCACCGGCATCTCTTGCGCCATGGCCTTGATGCGTTCCGACAACCCGGCGATCTCTTCGTCGGCGCCGTCGACCACCTTGGCGACATTGGCCATCGCCGTCTCGAAATCCATCGCGGCGCGCGCGACATAGGCCAGCCCCGCGCCGGCGGCGGCCACCTGCGCCAGCGCGACCCTGGCCTTGGCAAGCGAGCCGATCCAGCCGTTCGTTTCTTCTTTCAGCGCCTGGATACGCTCTTCCGCCCGCAAGGCGGCCTGCCGCGTTTCCGCGAAACTCAATTGCCCGGAGGCTTTCATTTGCGCATAGTCGTCCCGGATTTTCTGGATGGATTGCCGGATCGCGGCATGCGACTTCAAGCCCAGAAAGTCACGCGATTGATTGACGGCAAAACCCTTGTTGAAGTCGGATACGAGCTTCTGGACTTCCGGCTTCAGGCTGGCAAGCGCCGTCTTGCCTTCGCGCACTTTGCGGGAAATATCCTCGATCGCCTTGATTTCTACCTTCGTCTTGCCTAAACTTTCCAGTTGAGACTTGGCATTTCGGACGAAAGCGCCGAGGTTGGTCTCGCCCTGCCGGGCGTCGGCATTGATTTTCAGGGTAAGGGAAAGGTTATTTGCCATGTTTCTGATGCCTCAAAAGGAAGTTACGGCGCAGGATAATCTCCTCGCGCTTGCCGTCATCGGCGGGTTTGTCGCGTTCTGTTTCTGCGTCGCCATTTTTGACTGGGACGTCAACAAGATATTCATGTGGATGGGCTTCGCGTTTTTGCTGATATACGGGCCGCCCGCCATTATCATCATGGCCGTTCTGGTATTGCTCCTGTACATCTTCCGGCCAATCCTGGTAGTGATTTTCTCCATTTTTCTGCCGCGTTCCGCCATTTCCGCC
>JAITJU010000218.1 GCA_031278735.1 Zoogloeaceae bacterium | reverse complement strand
CGGGCCGGAGACCAATCTCTTCGCCGAACTGGAAACCCTGTTTCGCGTTTACGCCGAAAGCGGCGCGGGCAAGCATCGTCACTACCTGCATGACCGGGAAGAGGCTGAGCGTCACGGCCAGTCGCCCGGCACTTTCACCGGATGGGAAGACCTGCCGCCCGACACCGACCTGTTGTTCTATGAAGGTCTGCACGGCGCGGTGCGAACGCCGGAAATCGACGTGGCGCAGTACCCGGATTTGCGGATAGGCGTCGCGCCCGTCGCCAATCTCGAATGGATACAGAAAATCCACCGCGACACGCGGATGCGCGGCTATTCCCGCGAAGCCGTCACCCGCACCATCCTCGCGCGCATGCCCGATTACCTGCAATACATCGTGCCGCAGTTCAACCTGACGCACATCAATTTCCAGCGCGTGCCGGTTGTCGATACGTCCGATCCGGTTGGCGCGCGCGACATCCCCGCGACCAGCGAATCCATGGTGGTCATTCGTTTCGCCGACCCCCGGGGCGTGGATTTCCCCTATCTTCTCGCCATGATCCGGGGCGCTTTCATGAGCCGCGCCAATACCATCGTGATTCCCGGCGATCAGCAGGATCTGGCCATGCAGCTTATCTTTACGCCGCTCATCTGGCGTCTGATGGCGCTGCGGCATCATGACGACTGAAATGATGGACGCGCCTGTCCGTCCGCGCACCCTGCTCCTGGTCGATGACAAGGACAGTGTTTTTTCCGCCTTGCGCCGCATGTTGCGCCCGGACGGCTACAAAATCATCACGGCGCTGGGCGGCGCGGCGGGGCTGGAAATATTGCGGACGCAGCCCGTGGATGTGATTCTCAGCGAACAGCGGATGCAATACATGAGCGGCGTGGAATTTCTGGGGCAGGCGCGGCTCATCCAGCCTGATTGTGTGCGCATGGTGCTTACCGGCTATCTGGAAATTCAGTCTATCGCCAAGACGGTCAATGAGGGCGCGATCTACAAATTCCTCACGAAGCCCTGGGACGACGAGCAACTGCGCGCTGCGTTGCGCGAAGCCTTCGCGCATAAGGAGCTTGCGGACGAAAACCGGCGACTGACCGAGGAAATCTCCATTGCCAACCAGAATCTTACCCTCGCCAACCAGCGGCTTCACACGCTGCTGGAAGAAAAGCAGCACCGGCTTTTGCGCAATGAAAAAGTGCTGGACATCCTGCATGAAATCATCCAGATCCTGCCCTTGCCGCTGTTGGGCGTCGATGATTCCGGCATGATCGCGGCCAGCAATGAGGCGGCGCAGCAGACCTTGGGCAGCGAAGCCCAAGACTTGCTGCCCGGTCGGCAGATTGCCACCCTCTTGCCGCCGGAATTGCTGCGGGCGGCGGAGGCGGGCGGAAGCGGCGTTCCCTTCACCGCTCCGGACGCCCGCGTCTACACTCTTTTCTGCCGCGCGCCGGGGCGGCATTCGGCGGCCAGCGGCAAACTTTATGTTTTCATCCCCGGCCAGACGACGCCATGACGAGCGGCAAAAATTCCGGCATGGCGTCGCAAGCGGCGCGACGCGCCTCGGCAGATGAAATCGCCCGATCGATGAAGGCGCGCTTTGCGCGGGCGGGCGCGCATCCCAGCGCGCAGGCGCTTTGCCAGATACTGATCCATTACCGTCTCCGGCAACGCGAAGACGCCAACGCATGACGCTCATGTCGCCGCCGCTCTTGGACGCAGCGCGTCTGCATGAGGCCATCGCCGCGCTGCCGGGATTGCCGCCGCTGACTTCCAGCCTGCTCGCATCCCTGGCGCATGCCGACGACCTGAATTTTTCCGTCCTGGCGCGGCGCATCGCCGCCGATCAGGGGTTGGCGCTGCGAATTCTGCGTCTGGCGAATTCTTCTTTTTACGGCTTGAGCGGGCAAGTGGAAAGCATTGATGACGCTGTCGTCATTCTTGGCTTGCAGATGCTCTACGCGATGGTGCTGAATGCCGCCGCCGCGCGCGCCATCAGCCGCCCGCCCTGCGCGGGATTTGCCGCGCTGGATTTCTGGCGGCATTCCGTCGCGGTTGCCGTCGCCGCGCGCGCGCTGGCGGCCACTTGCCGCAAGAACCCGGACATCGCCTTTACCCACGGCCTTTTGCACGACATCGGCCAGTTGCTTTTGGCAAGCGTTTTCCCCGAAGAATATCGTCAGGCGCTCCTCCATGCGGAGGAACATACGGGCATCCGTCTGGATGGCGAACACGCCGTGCTCGGCATTGACCACGCCCAGGCGGGCGCGATGCTGGCGCGCCAATGGGGTTTGCCGCCCGAACTCGCCGCCGCCATCGCCCAACATCACGCGCCGGACAGCGAAGCCGCCGACCTCTTGCATCTCGCGGACATTCTGGCGCACACGCTCATCGACGACGATTCGCCCATTCCGCCTCTTTCCGCGGCGGCCTGGCAGCGTCTGGCGTTGGACGAAGCGCGGCTTTTCCCCGTGCTGGCGCGCATCGAACGCGATTTTGAAGAAACCTGCAAGGCGCTGCTGCCCTGACCGGCAATCGCGTTTGCTTTTGGGATCGGGGAATCGGAAGACAAAGAACAGAAACGTTATGGCAGCTGCGTCGGCGCGGAGAACAGGCAACCCATCTCCCGCCGCTTTCATCGCGTACGGCATTCCCGCGATTGTCCGGATACTGCGCGTTGCCTCTGTCCCCCGGTTTGGCGCGCAAGGTATAATCATTGCTTTCTCCGTACGGAATTCGCATCATGGAAGCAGAACAACTCAACGGCATTCTCAATCATCTCGACGACCTGGCGGCGCGGGCGGGTGAATTGCGGAGGTATCTTTGACTACGATCAGAAGCATGAACGGCTGATCGTCGTCAATCTGGAACTGGAAGACCCGAAAGTCTGGGATGACGCCAGCCGCGCCCAGGCGCTGGGACGGGAAAAGCGCGCGCTGGAAGACGTGGTGCTGACGCTGCAAGGCGTCGACCAGGAGATAACGGATGCCCGCGAACTGTTCGACATGGCGCGCGCGGAAGGCGATGACGATACCCTCTTCGGCGTTAAGGCCGATGTTTCCGCCATCGCGGAAAAAGTGGAACGCATGGAGTTTCGCCGCATGTTCAGCCATCCGCAGGATCCCAGTCCCTGTTTTCTGGAAATCCAGGCCGGCGCGGGCGGCACCGAGGCGCAGGACTGGGCTTCCATGCTGCTGCGCATGTACTTGAAATACGGCGAAAAAAAGGGCTTCCAGGTGGAAGTCATGGAAGAATCCGAAGGCGACGTGGCGGGCATCAAGGGCGCGACGGTGAAGTTTTCCGGCGATTACGCCTACGGCATGTTGCGCACGGAAACCGGCATTCACCGGCTGGTCAGAAAGTCGCCCTTCGATTCCAACGCCCGCCGCCACACCAGTTTTTCCTCGGTCTTCGTCTACCCGGAAGTCGATGATTCCATCGAAATCGAAATCAACCCGGCGGACGTGCGCACCGACACCTTTCGCGCTTCCGGCGCGGGCGGCCAGCACATCAACAAGACCGATTCCGCCGTGCGCCTCACGCATACGCCCACCGGCATCGTCGTGCAATGCCAGAACGATCGCTCGCAACACCGGAACCGCGACGAGGCCTGGCAGATGCTGCGCGCCCGCCTTTACGAGCACGAATTGCGCAAGCAGCAGGCCGAGCAGCAAAAACTGGAAGACGCCAAATCCGACATCGGCTGGGGACACCAGATTCGTTCCTACGTCCTCGATCAGTCCAGGGTCAAGGATTTGCGCACCAACGTCGAAACCGGCAACACCCAAGCCGTGCTGGACGGCGATCTGGACGCCTTCATCGAAGCCAGCCTGAAACAGGGCGTTTGATTGAAGGCCACGAGGAAATCCCATGTCCCACAACGAAACAACGCAAACCATGCCCGCCGATGAAAACCACATCATTGCCGAACGTCGGCAAAAGCTTGCCCAATGGCGGCGGCAAGGCGGCGCGTATCCCAATGATTTTCAGCGCGCCAATGTCGCCGACAAGCTGCGCGAAACTCACGACGGCAAGACGGCGGAAGAGCTGGAGCGCCTGTCCGTGGAAGCGCGCGTCGCCGGGCGTGTGCTGTTGAAGCGCGTCATGGGCAAGGCGTCTTTTGTCGTCTTGCAGGATTTGTCCGGGCGCATCCAGCTCTACGTCAGCCGGGAGAACGTGGGCGAGGCTGTTTATGCCGATTTCAAACATTGGGACATCGGCGACATCGTTGGCGCGGCCGGAGTGCTGATGAAAACCCGCACCGGCGAGCTTTCGCTCAAGGTTGGCGAATTGCGCCTGCTTTCCAAATCGTTGCGCCCCTTGCCGGATAAATTCCACGGCCTGACCGACGTGGAGCGCAAGTATCGCCAGCGTTGCGTCGACCTCATCATGAATGAGGAAACCCGCCTCACCTTTGTCGCCCGCAGCCGCATCATCCAGGGCATCCGCGATTACATGCGCGCGCATGGCTTCATGGAAGTGGAAACGCCCATGCTGCATCCCATTCCCGGCGGCGCCGCGGCAAAACCCTTCATTACCCGCCATAACGCGCTGGACATGGACATGTTCCTGCGCGTCGCGCCTGAACTGTATCTCAAGCGTCTGGTGGTCGGCGGCTTTGAAAGGGTCTTTGAGGTCAATCGCAATTTCAGGAACGAAGGGCTTTCCCCCCGGCACAACCCGGAATTCACCATGCTGGAATTCTACGAGGCCTATGCGAACTACCTGAGCCTCATGGATTTCACCGAAGGCCTGCTGCGCCATGGCGCGCGCGAAGCCTTGCGGACGGAAACCTTTGTCTACCAGGGGCGGGAAATCGATTTTTCCCGTCCTTTCGCGCGGCTTACCATCACGGAGGCCATTCGAGCGTCTTATCCCGAATTCACGCCCGAACAACTGAATGACGCCGCGTGGCTAAGGGCAGAAATCCGGCGTCAGGGCGAAAAGGCGTTGCCGGGCGGCGTCGGTGCCCTGCAATTGCAACTCTTTGAAGTCGCGGCGGAACGCCATCTCTGGCAACCCACGTTCATCCTGGATTATCCGGTGGAAGTCTCGCCGCTCGCCCGCGCTTCCGACGCCAATCCGGAAGTCGCCGAACGTTTCGAGCTGTTCATCGCCGGGCGCGAAATCGCCAACGGATTTTCCGAACTGAACGACCCGGAAGATCAGGCCGCCCGCTTTCAGGCGCAGGCCGCGGCCAAGGACGCGGGCGACGAGGAAGCCATGTATTACGACGCCGATTACATCCGCGCGCTGGAATACGGCCTGCCGCCCACAGGAGGCTGCGGCATCGGCATCGACCGTCTGGTGATGCTGCTGACCGACAGCCCCGCCATCCGCGACGTGATTCTTTTCCCGCAGATGCGGCGCGCACAGGGATCCGAGGCCAGGGATCAGGATTTGGAACCCACATAGGACGCCTGCCTTCACAAGGTGCGCCCGCGGGCGCGTTGATTTGCTTTCGCGGTCGACGGTGCCGTTTGTCCGATGCCGGGGAAAAGTCGGCGATAACGCGAAGGAACGCGCCTTGCGGGGTGATTTTCCCCTTCACGCGGAATGCGCGCGATCATGGCCGCGATTTTCATCGCGCGGAGGTCGGGCGGAAACGGCATTGACCCGCAAGGCCGACGCGGGTGACGGCGACGGGGTGGCGGAGGCGAGAAAACGCCGCTTGCGGCGGCGGGCATTCCTGCGCAAAATACCCCACTTTCAAGGAGATTTTCTGATGAAGCGTATTTTCTGCCTGCTGCTGCTGTTTGCCATGCCCGTCCTGGCGGAGGAAAGCGCGCCGTCGGTGACGATATACAAAAACCCGAGCTGCGGCTGCTGCGGCGCGTGGGCAAAACACTTGCAGGACGCTGGATTTTCCCGTCTGGAAAGCCAGCCGGTCATGGACATGACCGCTACGCGCCGCGCCCTGGGCATGCCGGAAATCCACGCTTCATGCCATACCGCCAGGATAGGCCGGTATCTGGTCGAAGGGCATGTTCCCGCCGCCGACATCAAGCGCCTGCTGAAAGAACGCCCCGACGCCATCGGCCTTGCCGTGCCGGGAATGCCGATGGGGTCGCCCGGCATGGAAGGCGGGCAAGCCGAGGCCTATGATACCTTGCTGATCCTCCGGGACGGCAGCGCGCGCGTTTTCCAGCATCATGCGGGATCGAAGGACTGAAAGGCGAAGGATAGAAGACGGAAGGCAGCCCGTTGCCGGGCGAGGGGAAAACCGGGCGCGCCGTTTCCCGGCATCCAAGGAAACGCTGAATGGGTAAGGCGCATCGCGCCGATTGTCGGCGCGCCGCTTTTGCATGACAGGGAAAAATAGCGTGCGCAGAGCCTCATGCCGCTTGCGGGAGGATGGTATGCCCGCAGCGCAAGGCGTCCCCCGCCTGGATTCGTGAGGCTTGTGTGTCGGGGAAGGGGGATAAGCGATGCTCCGTCATTCTGCCCCTGCCGTGCGCTCGCAAGCGAGAGAGAGGAAAGCTCACGCCTTGCACATTTCCAAGGACAAATGCGATGGCCATGTCTCGCAAACAGGGGCGGCAAGAGCAAGGCGCGGCGACGCAAAAAACCGCTGGCTTTCCTGGCCGGGAGCGAGGCGACGCGGCGCGGACATCGTGATTTTTGATTGCCTCGCCGCCATATACTCCCTAGAATCACGAACTTTTATAACGGGCCTGTAGCTCAGCGGTCAGAGCAGAGGACTCATAATCCTTTGGTCCAGGGTTCAAATCCCTGCGGGCCCACCACTTCGGAAAACGGCGCTCTGCGCCGCCATTCCTTGCCGATCATGCGTTTTTTTCGCTTTGTCCTGATCCTGTTGTTGCTTTTCAGCGTGTTGGCGGCGGGCGCGGGAATTTTCTGGTTTTCGCGGCCAATGGCGTTTGCGCCGGGCGTGACGCAAGTGGAATTCCGTGTATTGCCCGGCATGGGGGTGCGCAGTGTGGCGCAGTCGCTGAATCAGGCCGGGGTGGCGGCGCATCCGGATTTGCTGGCGCTGGCGGCGCGTCTTTCGGGGCGTGGGCGCGCGGTGCGGGCGGGAGTTTACGCGCTGCCCGCAGGCAGTGCCCCGCGGGATTTGCTGAACTTGCTGGCTGCAGGCAAGGTGTTGCAAGTGGACGTGCGCTTTGTCGAGGGCTGGACTTTTCGCGAATGGCGACAGAAAATCGCCGCGCGCCCCGATCTGGCGCAGGTTGCAGGCAGGCTTTCCGACGCGGAATTGATGGCGCGTCTGGGCATGGCGGGGCAGGCGCCGGAAGGGTTGTTTTTCCCCGACACTTATCGCGTGGACAAATTTTCGGACGATCTGGCGCTGTTTGCCCGCGCCGCGCGCGCCATGCGGGAGCACCTGCAACGCGAATGGCGGGAAAGGGCGGCGAATCTGCCGTATCGCAACGCCTACGAAGCACTGATCATGGCCTCTATCGTGGAAAAGGAAACCGGCTTGGCGTCGGATCGAAGCAAGATTGCGGGCGTATTCGTCAATCGCCTGCGCAGGGGGATGCGCCTGCAAACCGACCCGACGGTCATCTATGGCCTGGGCGCGGCGTTTGACGGCAATCTGCGACGGATACACCTGGAAACGGACACGCCCTACAATACCTATACTCGCGACGGTCTGCCGCCAACGCCCATTGCCATGCCGGGATTGGCTTCCCTGCGGGCGGCGCTGCATCCGGCGTCAACCGATGCCTTGTATTTCGTGGCGCGCGGCGATGGCGGCAGCCAGTTCTCCGCGACACTGGCCGAACACAACGCCGCCGTGGATCGTTATCAGCGCCGTCGCCGCCGTCCTTGATCCGAAGGGAATTTTTGTCATGTCCGATTCTTTTGCCGCACACCCGCCCGCGCGTGACGCAACCGGGGCAAAGCGCGGAAAATTCGTCACGCTGGAGGGTATCGACGGCGCGGGCAAAAGCAGTCATGTCGGTTGGCTGGGCGACTTTTTACGCTCGCGCGACAGGCGTGTGACGCTGACGCGCGAACCGGGCGGGACGCCGCTGGGCGAAAAACTGCGCGCCTGTCTGCTGGCCGAGGCCATGCACCCGGAAACGGAAACGCTGCTTATGTTTGCCGCTCGCCGCGAACATGTGGCAGCGGTGATTGCGCCCGCGCTGGCGCAAGGCGACTGGGTAATTTGCGACCGCTTTTCGGACGCGAGTTTCGCCTATCAGGGCGGCGGCAAAGGCGTGGATCGGCGGCGCCTGCAAATACTGGAAAACTGGGTGCACGGGGAAGGCGCAAGCCAGCCCTGCGAACCGGATTTGACCCTGTTGTTCGATGTGCCCTGCGAAGTGGCGCGGCAACGCATCGCGTTGGCGGGACGCCATCTGGACCGCTTCGAACAGGAAGAAGCGCAGTTTCATGATCGGGTGCGTTACGCCTATCTGGATCGAGCCGGAAAGCATCCGGAGCGTTTTCGCGTCCTGAATGGCGAATTAAGTTTTGCGGAAATACGCGCGCAACTGGTGCATATTTTTACCGATTTGACATGAAGAGCGAGACGCTGCATACGGAAAGCTGGATGCGCCTGCAAAAATGGCGGGCGCGTCTGCCCCATGCCTTGCTGCTTTCCGGGGAGCGCGGTTTGGGCAAACTGGATTTCGCGTTTGCCTTTGCGGCCAGTCTGCTCTGCGAGGCGCCGCATGCGGAGGAAGGCGCGGCCTGCGGCGAATGTCTGGCCTGCCGCTGGTTTTCCCAGGGCAACCATCCCGATTTTCGCCTGCTGCAACCGGCGGCGCTGCGCATCGAAGAAGCGGGAGAAGACAAAAGCAAAGCCGGTAAAATGGACAGCGCGGATGACAAGGTTGACAAGACCGACAAGGAAAAATCCGCGCGCGGTGGGCAACAGATTGTCATCGACCAGATACGCGAACTCGATGAATTCCTTTGTGTCGGCACACACCGACAGAAAACGCGCGTTATCCTGATTCATCCTGCGGAGCGTCTGAACCGCGAGGCCGCGAACGCGCTCCTGAAAATGCTGGAAGAGCCGCCGCAAGACACGCTGTTTTTGCTCGTTTCCAGCGAACCCATGCGGCTCGCGCCGACTTTGCGCAGCCGTTGCCAGAATCTGCGCCTGCCGCTGCCGAAGGCGGCGGTAGGGGAAGCGTTTCTGGCGTCCGCCGGATTGCGCGATGCCGCAACCTGGCTGGCGTTGGCAGGCGGAGCGCCGCTTCTGGCCTTGCGTCTGGCCGAAAAAACCGCCAGTTGGCAGACCTTGACCACGGAAGCGCTGCAACGCGGCGATCGCCTGGATGCCTTGCCTGCCGCTGCGCAACTGGAAAAAAACCTGAAAGCGATGAAGGGCGAAAACCCCTTGCCGCAATTTGTGGATTGGGCGCAGAAGTGGCTGGTCGATCTCAATCTGGCGGCGCAGAATCTGCCGGTCCGGTTTTATCTTGGAGAACGCGCTAGAATCATGGAATTGGCAAAAAAAAGTCAGCCGGTGCGGTTATCGCGTTTTTATCGCCAGTTGTTGCAGTTGCGCCGGGAAAGTACGCATCCCTTGAACCTGCGGCTTTTTCTCGAACAGTTTTTTCTTGGTTACCACGCCTTGTTTCTGGAGGAGTAAAGCTCATGTCCGTCAAGCCCGCCACGCGCCCAACCGTGCTTTCGCTCAACATCAATTCCCGCTCTGCACTGTACATGGCTTTCATTCCCAAACTGAAAAACGGCGGAATTTTCATCCCCACCGCGCGCGCCTACGCGCTGGGCGATGAAGTTTTCGTGCTGCTTTCGCTGATGGATGAGGCCGCCAAATTGCCCATCGTCGGCAAAGTGGTGTGGATTACGCCCGCGAACGCGCAGAACAACCGCCCCCAGGGCATCGGCATTCATTTCAACGCGGATGAAAGCGGCCTGGAAGCCAAGCGTAAAATCGAGGCCATTCTGGGAACGGCAATGAGTTCCAGCCGTCTCAGCCATACCCTTTGATGCAGTTGCCATGCTGGTCGATTCGCATTGTCATCTGGATTTCCCGGAACTGGCGGATACCCTGCCGCAGACGTTGGCGGCCATGCGGCAGCACGATGTTCGGGGCGCGTTGTGCATTGGCGTGAATCTGACGGATTTTCCCCGCGTCCTGTCGTTGGCCGAGCGGCATCCGCAGCTTTTTGCCAGCGTTGGACTGCATCCTGAATACGAAAATGTCGAGGAGCCAGACGCGGATTCCCTGGCGGCGTTGGCCGCGCATGAAAAGGTGATCGCCATCGGCGAAACGGGTCTGGATTATCACTGGCATGCAGATCGTCCCGAATGGCAGCGGCAACGCTTCCGTACCCATATCCGCGCCGCGCGCGCGGCGAAAAAGCCGCTGGTTATCCATACCCGCCAGGCGGCGGAAGACACCATCGCCATTTTGCAGGAAGAAAACGCGCAGGATGCAGGCGGCATCCTGCACTGCTTTTCGGAAGACTGGAACATGGCGCAAAAGGCGCTGGCGATGGGGTTTTATATTTCTTTTTCCGGCATTGTCACTTTCAAGAACGCCCATGCGGTGCAGGAAGTCGCCCGCCGTATGCCGCTCGATCGTCTTCTGGTCGAGACGGACGCGCCGTATCTCGCGCCCG
>JAITJU010000078.1 GCA_031278735.1 Zoogloeaceae bacterium | reverse complement strand
CTAGGCGCAATGACAAATGTATTCATGCGATTGCCCTGTCATTGTGCGTCGCGCGCCTGCAAGCGCTATGGTCTTCTGATACTCTTGCCGTTTACTGATTTCTGCCCCTGATTCTCGGCCAGACATGATTCTTTTTTGCCCTCAATGCGGCCAGCCGGTGCGCCAGCGCATTCCAGCAGGCGATAACCGACAGCGCGGCGTTTGCGACGCCTGCGGCTATATCCACTACGAAAACCCGCGTCTGGTACTGGGTGCCGTCATTGAGTGGCAGGGCGAGATTCTGCTTTGCCGACGCGCCATCGAACCGCGTGCCGGATTGTGGACGCTGCCCGCCGGATTCATGGAAAACGGCGAGAGCACGGATGCCGCCGCCGCGCGGGAAAGCTGGGAAGAAGCCCGTGCCCGCATCGATCAGGCGCAACTATTCACCCTTATCGACATACCCGAAATCAATCAGGTGCATGTCTTTTACCGCAGCTTCCTGCGCGACGGACGGCACGCGCCCGGCGAGGAAAGCCTGGAAACCGCGCTCTTTTCCGAAACCCGCATCCCCTGGCCGCAGATTGCCTTTCAGAGTGTGCGCCTCACGCTGGAACACTATTTCAAGGATCGCCGCGCGGGCGTGTTCGGACAGCATCGCCTGCTCTTGCGGCAGAGGACGGCGGGACGGCTTGCGTCCCGACCCCCGCGCCCTTGACGCCCCTTTCAGGGCAAACGTCAGCCCTTGCCGACGTCGACCGCCGCCAGGCAAGACCGGGGCTTTCTCTTGCGCTTGTCCGGAAGATCAGATGACCCCCTTCCCGTCCTGTCGCCTTGTCCGCGCCGCTGCATGACAGAGAAATGGCGTGTGCGGATGCCCATGCCTGGCGGGGAAGGGAAATTCCGTCTGCCGATGAGCGCAAACGTGTTCGAAGTTCTCGCGGACGGCATGATTCCGGCGACGTTCGGTCTGGCGTGCGGTTTCAGGCATGGGGCAGAAAGAGAGAACAGGGGAAGGACGTTGCCGCTCGCTTTTGCGACAAGCAAACGCGCGCGGCGGGAATTTGCAAGACTTTTGCTTTCCCGCGTGTTTTCGTGGATAATCCGCCACTTTTCCAGACTTTTCCCAGAGCCGCCAATATCGCGTCTCGCTTTACTTCAAGGAATCCTCGCATGAAAAACGGCATTCATCCTGATTATGAAGAAATCCAGGTTACCTGCTCTTGCGGCAATACGTTTACCACACGCTCCACCATGAAAAAAGCCCTGCACGTGGAAGTGTGCGCCAACTGCCATCCGTTCTACACGGGCAAGCAGAAAATCGTCGACACTGCCGGGCGCGTGGAAAAATTCAATCAGAAATTCGGCGCGTTGCGTCAATCCGCCTGAACGCGCGTTCCGTCCAGATTGTCGTTTCGTCCCGCAAGGCAGCCGACAGGCTGCCTTTTTCTTGAACGCCCGCCAATGCCGTTGCGCCCCATGAAATTGCCGCCCACCGGCTGGATGCTCGCCGGGATGCTCGCCGTCTACGTGTTCGCCGGGTTGTTCGGACATGACCCCTGGAAAATCGAGGACGTCATTCATTTGTCCATCGCCCGCGATTTTCTTGATTTTGGTCACGCGCAAGGGCTTTCATCGGCGGGACGCCCTTTTCTTGCCGCGCCGCTCTATTACTGGAGCGCCGCGCTCACGGAATTCGTCTTTGGCGGCATCCTGCCCCGGCATGACGCTCTGCGGCTTGCCAGCGGACTATGGACGGCGCTTGCCCTCATCGCGCTCTACTACGCCGGGCGTGAATGGTATGGCAAGGAATCCGCCGCCGCCGCGCCCATCCTGCTGATCGGCAGCTTCGGCCTCATCGTGCGTGTACATGAAGCGCAGCCCATGCTGACGCTGCTTGCCGCTGAAAGCCTGATGCTGCTGGCCCTGGCGCTGTTGCCGCGCAAGGGCCATGCCTCCCGGCTTGCCCTGGCCGCGGCGCTCCTGTTGGCGGCGCTGGGCGCGGGCGTTTCCGGTCTTTTGCCGCTGCTTGCACTTGCGCTCCTGCCCTTGTGCATGCGCTATGCGCCGGATGCGGCCATTCTGCGGCACTTGGGCGCGGGAATTCTGCTTGGCGCGGCAATGGCGGCGGCGGCGGGCGCGCCATTACATTACATTGCGCCGGAGTGGCTGGGCGCTTGGCTTATCCAGGAGCGGCAGGCGCTGGCGGGCGATTGGCGTTACGGCGGCGACTTGCTGGAATATGCCGCGCTCCTTCCCTGGTTTTCCTGGCCGCTCTGGCCGTTGGCGGGGTGGACCTTGTGGAAAACCCGCCGTATCTGGCAATCCGGCTCGGATCTGCGTCAGAATGTCCATCTCCTGTTGCCGTTGAGCGCCTTTTTCCTGCTCCTGTTTCTGCTCCCTGTCTGCCTTGCCGCGCGCGAAAGCGCCGCCTTGTTGCTCTTGCCGCCGCTGGCCCTGTTGGCCACGCCGGGAGCGCTCACCTTGCGCCGGGGCGCGGCAAACGCCTTCGACTGGTTTTCCGGCATGGTTTTTTGCGTCTTTGCGCTGCTGCTCTGGGTGGGCTGGAGCGCCATGGTTTTCGGTTATCCGGCGCGACTGGCGCAGCGCGCCGCGGAATTGAGTCCTGGTTTTGTCGGACGCTTCAACCCCTGGCTGTTCCTGCTGGCCGCGGCGGTCACGCTCTGGTGGCTGCGCATATTGCTGCAACTGCCGCGTTCGCCCTGGCGTTGCCTTGTCCGCTGGAGTGCCGGACTGATCACCCTGTGGCTGCTGGCGGTTTCCCTGTGGCTGCCCTGGATTGACTACGGCAAGAGCTACCGGCAACTGGCCGCCTCACTGGCCGCGCAACTGCCGGAAGAGCGTTCGGAGTGCATTGCCGAATGGCGCTTGGGCGCGGCGCAGCGCGCCTCTTTCATCTACTTTGAGCGACTGGTCTTTCTGCCGCTGCAAACCGCAGGCAAGCAATGCCGTTGGCTGCTGGTTCAGGACAATCCGCGCGCCGGGGTTGCGCCGCCAGAACAGGGCTGGCGGGAGGTCTGGGAAGGCCGTCGTCCCGGCGACCGCAAGGAACGCTTCCGCCTGTACCGACGCGCGACGGAGGAAGGCGCGGCGACGCAACGCGGCGGCGCCCCACAAAATCCGCGCGCCGAAACGATTTAACGCTTGCAGTTTGGCGCGCTGACAAGGCGTTCGGGTTTCCAAAGGCCATTGGCCAGATTCTTAAGGCGCACGGTGAGCGCGCATTTTCCGTCGGATACGGTGGCATAGGCCTCATAATCCTTGCCCGCCCGCGGGACGAAAAAACCGGCGAGCGCGCAACGGGCGCTGGATTCCGGACCGACCAGAAAATTCAGCACGAAAGGCTTGCCCGCCGCGATATAGAGTTCCGCAAAAGGCCTGCCGCCAATTCGCTCCGGATCGGGCATGTTGCGGCTTTGTCCATGCAAATCGCCTTTGCCGCCGAGTATGACGCCCGTATCGGGCGCGGAATCGCTCAGACATTTTTTTCCGGAGGCGGCGCGCACCACGCCCGCGCCGCTTACCACCCGCAGGCGCGCGTTCGAGGCGGTCTGGTCTACTTCCGCGATGGGCGTCACAGGCGGCGCCACAGTAAGGGAGGATGTCGTCAGGCAACCGCCCAGGACGGCGGCCAGCAAGCCTATACACAAGAGATGAGGGGTAATCCGGGGCATTTTTATCCTTGTCGCAAGGGATTTCGACAAACAGCCCTGGCATTATTGCACAGGCTTGCCGAAATTGACGCGCAGCGTCAATGCCAGCGCCAGCAGGCTTTGCAGCAGATAAAGCATGCTGGCGACGCCGTGCCAGGCGACGAAACGATCCCGCATCGCGCTGCGCATGACGTCAAGCGGCAGGGCGCTTTCCTTCAGATGCCGCATGAAAGGCTGGATGCCGAAAAGGCTCACCGCCGTCAGAATCAGGATCAGCGCCGTCAGCCAGAAGGCCAGTGTGCGCAGGCTGGCCTTCAGCCCCTGACGCAACAGCAAGACCAGCAGCAAATAGCCGCCCAGCGCCAGGCCTGCCCAGCCGGAAACGTTAAACAGGTGTCCGGCGATTTCCCCGGCCAGCGCATGCTCCTGCGTGTAGAACAACACCGGCGTCACCAGATAGCCAATGCTCCACAACATGCCCGTCCAGGCGGTCAGGGCGAGATGAAACAGGAGATTGGTCAGGGACGTCATCACGCGCATGGAGTTTTCGCAAAAATATCGAGGAAGCGGCATTGTAAACGCACTTGCGCCGTCGGGCGGTGTTTTGTCCGTATGGCCCGCCGCTGTCGGCAAGCTCATGGACTACGCGGCGTCCTTTTCGGCGCCGCCGACGCAGATTGGATAATCGCCGCCCGCGCGCTGATTTTCCCCTTTTCCAAAAGGCGCTCTTGTGCAAGTATACGCAACAATGCATGTGCGCCGTGTACGCATGTCGGAATGCGACGCATATTTTTACTGGAGCCGAGCCGTCGGCTCGCTTTTCTTGCGGCGACCCGCCGCGGACGTTTTCTTGTTTCTTCTCGGGAGGCATCATGAATATCAAGACGAGGATTGTGCTATTGATTATCCAGGCACTGATTGGCCTGATTATTGTTGCGGTCATTGGCATCAACAATTCCAAGAACGACGCGGAACTCATCACGGACATAAATGAAAACCGCATACCCCGCACCATTGCCATGCTGAAGATCAGCAGCGATGTCAATGACGAGGTGCGGCGTGCCTATGAAATCCTCACAAAAAAAGGGCTGCCCTTGAACGAGCAGGTTGAGGAACTGAAGCGCATCCTGCCGCTGAAACAGGCAATCGACAAGGATATACGCGAAAATATCAACGTCTATGAGAATCTGAGCCGGTCGGCGGAAGCCACTAAACTGTTCGACAAGATGAAGGAGACAATGACGACGTGGAGTCCGGTTCTGGTCGAAGGCCACACCCGCCTGCTGGAAGAAGGGCTTGCCAGCCCGACAGTGGAAAAACTTGCCGCGATGTATGACAAAATACAGGAAGGCAACATGCAGATGCGGGAAAAAACCCCCTTGCTGATTGAACAGATCGAGGAAATGCTCGCTTACAATAAAAAACGCATCGCAGAAGACGCCGCCGAATCCGAACAAAGCTCGAACAATGCGCTGGTGCTGCAGATCATCATTGGCGTCGTGTTCGTTGTCGGCATTGGATTTGTCGGCGTTTCCACCCTGCGCGCCGTGGTCAAGCCGATAGAGATTGTGCGCGACACCACAGTGCGCATTGCCAGCAAGAACGATCTGCAGGCGCGGGTCGATTACCATTCCTCCAACGAAGTGGGCGAAATGGTGGAAGCCTTCAACGGCATGTTGAGCAAGCTGCAATCCTCCTTTCAGGACATTACCGCTCGGGTGAAGGAAGTCAATGAC
>JAITJU010000267.1 GCA_031278735.1 Zoogloeaceae bacterium | reverse complement strand
TGGTTGTCCAGCTTGCAGCCGTCGCCGATTATCGTGTCTTCCAGCGCCCCCCGGTCAATGCTGGTGTTGGCGCCGATCTCCACGTCGTTGCCAATGATGACCCGACCAATCTGCGGAATCTTGACCCACTCGCCGCGCTCCCCGGCAAAATCGGGAGCAAAGCCGAAGCCGTCCGCGCCGATGACCGCGCCGCTGTGGATGATGACGCGCGCGCCGACGCGGCAGCCAGAATAGATGCTGACGCCGGGATGAATCACGCTGTCCGCGCCAATGGCGACCCCCGCGCTGACGCGGGCGTGGGCAAGTATCGCCACCCGCTCGCCCAGGGTAACGCCGGGACCAATCCAGACGCCAGGACCGATGTGACAGGAAGCGGGAAGGACGCTCTCCGTCACAGCGGTGGGATGCGTTCCCGCCGGTCGCGGCGCGACGGGATTCAGCAAGGCGGCGACGCGCGCGTAATAAACGTAGGGCGCAGGCGTGAGAATGGCGGCCAGCGCGGGTTTGCCAGAGGCCGCCCGCGGCAGCGCCGAAGCCATGTCGGGATGCAGGATGACGGCGCTGGCACGGGTGTCGCACAGATGCTTTCTGTATTTCGGGTTCGCCAGAAAGGCAATCTCGCCGGGCTGGGCGCCTTGCAGGGAAGCAACCTGATGGATGACCCGATCCGCGTCCCCCCGCATCTCCCCCGCGCAAACAGCCCACAGGCGCTCGACAATCTGCGCCAGCGTCAGGGAAGACGCCGCGCGCACGCTTCCCGCGGAGGGCATCATTTGCCGTCGGAGAGCGCTTTCACCACCTTGTCAGTGATGTCCAGGCGCGGACTGACCCAGACGACGTCCTGAAGGATCAGGTCGAACTTTTCACTATCGGCAATCTGCCTGATGACTTTGGTGGCCTTCTCGGTAATGGTCGCAAGCGCCTCGTTCTGGCGCAGACTCAGGTCTTCGCGGAATTCGCGTTGCTTCCGCTGGAATTCGCGCGAAAGATCGGCGAATTCGCGCTCCTTGTTGCGGCGCTCGCTTTCCGACATGGTAACGGCATTCTTTTCCATGCTTTCCTGCAACCCTTGCAGCTTTTTCGCCATTTTCTGCAAATCCTGGTCGCGCCCGGAAAATTCCTTTTCGATATCCTTGGCGGCCTGAACCGCAGAAGGCGCGTTGCGGAAAATACGCTGGATATCGACATAGCCGACCTTCAGCTCCGCCGCGCCGACGGACGGCGCGACGGACAAGAGCAACCCGCCGACGCAAAGACCGGCGGCAATAACGTACTTGGTGTTCAACATGGACACTCCTGCATCAAAAAGTAGAACCCAGCTGGAACTGGAAGGTTTCGGTATCGTCCCCCGATTTGTCGTTCAGGGGCGTGGCAATGCTGAATTTCAGCGGGCCTATCGGCGAAATCCAGGAGAGCGACAATCCGGTGGAACTGCGCAAGTCGCTCGTCCTCAACCGATCGCCCGGCCCAAAAGTCTGACCGATGTCGTAGAACAGCCCCATGCGCATCGTCTTATCGTACCCCGGAAATCCCCAAAGCACCTCAGCATTGCCAACAATTTTTCGATTGCCGCCCAATCGTTCATCCGGGTATCTCGAATCGACCGGCCCCAAACTGGAAGAGGCATACCCCCGCACAGAATTGATGCCGCCAACATAGAAGTTCTTGTAAAACGGCATGTCTTCGCTGCTGCCGTAGCCATCGCCGATGCCCGCCTCGCCGTTCAGCATCAGGGTGAAGCGTTTGGAAAGCGGGAAAAAATGCTGGTACTGATAAGAGAGCTTCCAGTATTGCAGGTCGCCGCCCGGCAAGGCAAGCTCCGCCGAGGTGCGCTGGTAGACGCCCTGGGTCGGGAAAATGGCGCTGTTCCTGCCGTCGCTCACCCACCATGCTGTCATCGGCAAGGTGATATTGGTTTTGCCGTATTTCTCGACAAATTCGATGTAGCGTCCGGGGCTTTCGTCAAAAACCTTGATCCTGGTGCGGTCGACAGCCAATCCCACGCCAATGGTTTCGCGCTCTGAAATGGGGAAGCTGAAGCGAATGCCCGCTCCGGTCGAGGCGCTTTCGTAATCGCCCACGTCAATGCTGGAATCCGTCGGCTTGAACGTGCGGTGGTAAACATCCACGCCCTGGCTTACGCCGTCCAGCGTAAAATAAGGATTGGTGTAGGACAGCGAAACCGCGCGGTGAAGTTTGCTGGTATTGACGCCCAAGGTCAGGTGCTTGCCGCTGCCAAAAATATTGTTCTGCGAGATGGAGCCGGAGAGCATGACCTTTTCCTCCTTGGAAAAGCCCGCGCCCACCATGACGTTTCCAGTGGGTTTTTCCGTAACGTTCAGGTTTACGTCCACCTGATCCGCCGTGCCGGACACGGGCGGCGTTTCCACCGTCACGTCGGTGAAGTAATCGAGCTTGTCGACCCGCTGGCGGGAGATCGTTACTTGCTCGGCGTTGTACCAACCGCCTTCCATCTGCCGGACTTCCCGGCGAATCACTTCGTCGCGAGTGCGGGAATTGCCCGCCACGTTGATGCGCCGCACATACACGCGCTTGCCGGGATCGACAAAAATGGTGAAGGCGACCTGGCGGTTTTCCTTGTCCACTTCCGGCGCGGCATTGACGTTGGCGAAGGCGTAGCCGCGCTCGGAGAGCTTGTCGGCAATCAGCTTGGTGGTGTCGTTCAGCCTTTCGCGCGAGAACACCTGCCCCGGTTTCAGGGCGATGGCGCGACGAATTTCCGTTTCCGACAATATCAGCTCTCCGGCCAGCTTGATGGAAGAAATCTGGTAACGCTCGCCCTCGTCGATATTGATGGTGATGTAAATGCTTTGCTTGTCCGGAGAAATGCTCACCTGCGTGGAACTCACCTCGAATTCCAGGTAGCCCCGGTTCATGTAGAACGAGCGCAGCTTCTCCAGATCGGCGGAAAGCTTCTGCCGCGAGTACTGATCGCTCTTGGTGTACCAGGTCAGCCAGCCGGGCGTGGTCTGCTCGAAAAGATCGAGCAGGTCTTTTTCCCGGAAATTTTTGACGCCCACCAGATGAATGTCCCGAATCTTCGCCGCTTCCCCCTCGACGATATTGAAATCGATCCCCAGGCGATTGCGATCCATCGGGGTAGTGGTGGTCGTGATCCGCACGGCGTATTTGCCGCGCGCCAGGTATTGACGCTTCAACTCCTGTTCGGCGCGGTCAAGCAGCGCGCGGTCAAAAATCCGGGTTTCCGACAATCCCATTTCCTTCATGGCGGCAAGGATATGGTCTTTCTCAAACTCCTTCATGCCAATGAAATCAATCCTGGCAATGGCCGGACGCTCCTGCAGCACCACCACCAACACATTGTCTTCCACCTCGATGCGCACGTCCTTGAAAAACCCGGTGGCGAACAGGGTCTTGATCGCCTGCGAAGCCTGTTCGTCGGTCAGCGTGTCTCCCACTTTGACGGGCAGATAGGAAAACACCGTTCCGGCTTCTGTTCGCTGGATGCCCTCGACGCGAATATCCCGAATGGTAAAAGGCTCGAAAGCCTGCGCCGCGCTGACAACGAATCCGGCAGACAGGATGCTGCAAATTTTTTTCTTCATACGTTGATTACTGGACAAGGGGAGGCAACAAACGGCTCAAATCATTGAAAAACGCGAAAACCATCAAGGTGACCAGCAAGGATATGCCGACCTTCTGCCAACGCAGCATGGCGCTTTCCGACAATGGGCTGCCCTTGACGACCTCGAACGCATGATACATCAAATACCCGCCATCCAGTACCGGAATGGGCAAGAGATTGAAAATGCCCAGGCAAAGGCTGACAATGGCCATGAACTTGAGATAGAAGGGCAGCCCCATTTCCGCCGTCCTGCCCGCATACTCGGCAATCGCCACCGGCCCGGAAAGGTTGCGCCAGGAAACTTCGCCCACCAGCATCTTGCCCATCACGGAAAACATCAGCGCCGACTGTGTCCAGACTTCGCGCGCCGCCCGCAACGCCGCGTCCGCCGGTCCATGACGCACAA
>JAITJU010000187.1 GCA_031278735.1 Zoogloeaceae bacterium | reverse complement strand
GTCTGTATGGGCGGAAAGAAAGCGGCGGTCGGGTGGAGATCATGCTGGAGCGCATTCTGGACGCTCGCCGCGCGCTTGCTCAGGTGCGCGCCAGCAAGGCGCCGAAAGTGGGGCGCCGTCTCGATCTGGCGGATGCCGTTTCGTTGCGTGTGCTGGAACGCCGGGAAGGTTTTTTTCTCCTGGCGCTGGAAGGGGGAACAGACGATTTCTGGAGTCTGGCGCAGGCGCGCGGGCATTTGCCGTTGCCGCCCTACATCGTCCACGCGCCAAAAGCGGAAGACGAGGCGCGTTACCAGACCATCTATGCCCGCGCCCCCGGCGCTGTGGCCGCGCCGACGGCTGGTTTGCATTTCGACGCCGACGTGCTGGCAAGGCTTGCGGCAAAGGGCGTTCGCATGGCGTATCTGACCTTGCACGTGGGCGCGGGCACCTATCAGCCGGTGCGCGTTACCCGCATTTGCGAACACAAAATGCACAAGGAATACTTCATCCTGCCGGAAGAGACCGCCGCCGCTGTCCGCGCAACCCGTGCGGCGGGCGGGCGGATTTTCGCGGTCGGCACCACATCCCTGCGCGCGCTGGAATCCGCTGCGGACGAGCGCGGCGAAGTGCGCGCCAGCGCCAGGGAAACCGACATTTTCATCACGCCGGGATTCGACTTTCAGGTGGTCGACTGCCTCATCACCAATTTTCATCTGCCACGCTCCACCTTGCTGATGCTGGTTTCCGCCTTTGCCGGCGTTGAGCGCGTCCGCGCCGCCTACGCCCATGCCATCGAACGGGAATACCGATTTTTCAGCTACGGTGACGCCATGTTGCTGATACGCGCCAAGAAGGGATGAAGCCAGTATAATCTGGAAAATCCGCGCGTGTCCGCGAATGGCGAAAACGGAGTGCGCAAATGAGGCGTTTGTTGAAAAAATAAAGGAACAAGGAGAAGCCAAAATGACCAAGGAATTTGTCTGGTCTGACGAATACAGTGTCGGCATCGAGGAAATCGACTCGCAGCACAAAACGCTGTTCAATCTCATCAACCGCCTGCATCAGGCCATCCTGAACAAGGAGGGCAGCAAGACCTGCGGCGAGATTCTGAATGAACTGGTGGATTACACCCGCGTCCATTTCACGCTGGAGCAGACCCTGATGCGCATCGGGAATTTTCCCGAATACGACGCGCATTGCAAAATGCATAAGGCGCTGGTCGAGGAAGTCGAGGCGCTGCAAAAGAAAATCGACTCCGGTCAGGTCGCCATCAGTTTTGAGTTGCTGCACTTTCTGCGCAATTGGCTGACCAAGCATATCTTGGGTGAAGACAAGAAATATGGCGAATTTTTCAAGAATGGCGGCCAGCAAAAACAAAAGCATGTCCGGGACTGGACGGAACATTCCCGGGAAAATCTCGAACAGCGCCGGAAACAAAGGAAATGGTGGCAGTTCTGGTAGCCTATGCCCCGATGTCATAGCGTGTTCCTTTCAGGGAGTTGAATCATGCGTCCCGCGCTTCTTTTCTTCGTGCTCGTTCTTCTGGGGGGCTGCGCCGCCATGGGGCCGGAAATTCACAGCCAGCGCCGCTCGGAAACGGATTTCGCGGCATACCGCAGCTTTGCCTTCTTTTCGCCCCTGGGGACGGACAAGGCCGAGTATGCTTCCCTCGTTTCGCAGCAACTGAAAGCGGAAACCCGCCGGGTGCTGGAAGCGCGCGATTATCGCTATGCGCCCGACGCGCCCGATATGCTTATCAATTTCACCTTCGGCGTCCGGAAGCATTCCGGGTATCATTCCTTTCCCGGCAGCGTTTTTTATGGGGGATTCGGCGGCAGGCGGCGCGGCGGCGTGGGCTTTGGCTACCAGTTCCCGCTGGGCGGCGGAACGTACCCGTATCAGGAAAGCATTCTGGGCATCGACATCATCGACGCCAGAACGAAAGACGTGCTCTGGGAAGGCGAAGCCATAAACCGGATGCGGGACTTCAACAAGGAAGACCTGGCGCCAATCCTCAAGATCGCGGTGGAAAAAATTCTCGGCCAATACCCCGTTCCGGAAGCCGCCGGCAAAGACGGCGCGAAGACGCCAGAGGATTCCGGCAGCGCAAACGCCAGCGCCGAATCGCCCTGACGCGCGCGGCGCGGGCTTTGGGCAAGGCCATCCGTCCGGGGGAAATCATGTGCTGGACGATGGCGGCAAGATGATGTTATTTTCCGCTATCCCTGTTTTCTGATAAGCATAGAATCGGGCGCGTGGAAACGGCCTGTCCGGCAGGGAAATAAAAACAAAACGGATTCCCCGGAGACATTAGGGTACCTCTGTTTTTTTTGCCGCCGACGCTGTTCTTGACAGGGTTGGCATGGATGTGGTTCTTTTCAGGAGAGCAATTGATGAAATCGAAAAAACTCGAAATTGAAAAAGTGGCTTCCTTCCTGCGCGACGGCATGACCATCATGTATGGGGGCTTCATGGGCAACGGCACGCCGCCGCGCATCATGCAGGCCATCCTCGATTCCGGCGTCAAGGACCTGACGGTCATTGGCGACGACGCGGCGTTTTCCGACGCCACCAAGGGGCCGGAAGGCATCGGCCTCCTGATCCGCAACAAGCGGGTCAAGAAGCTCATCACCGGACACATCGGCCTGAACAAGGAAGCGCAACGGCAGATGATTTCCGGCGAGATGGAAATCGAGCTTTGTCCCATCGGCTCCATTGCCGAGCGCATCCGCGCGGGCGGCTCCGGCTTGGGCGGCGTGCTCACCCCCACCGGCGTGGGCACGAGCGTGGAAGACGTGCCGCAGGAACTGACCATCAACGGGCAGAAATACACGAAAAAACCGGTATTTACCATCAACGGGCGCGACTTCCTCTACGAAACCCCGCTCAAGGCCGAACTCGCGGTGCTGGAAGCCGTGCAGGCCGACAAATCCGGCAATCTCGTCTATTACACCTCGATGAGAAACCACAATCCCCTGATGGCGCTCGCCGCCGAAACGGTCATCGCCGAGGCGCACCAGATCGTCGAGGTCGGCTGCATCGACCCGGATCACGTCATGACGCCGGGCGTGCTGGTCGATTACATCGTGTACCCCCAATAAAGGAGAAAGCCATGTCAGAACAAATGAGCGCCAAGGAATTCATCGCGCGCCGCATCGCGCTGGAATTGAACGACGGCGACGTCGTGAATCTGGGTATCGGCCTGCCGACGCTGGTCGCCAACTACCTGCCGCCCGGCGTCACCCTGATGCTGCAATCGGAAAACGGCTTTTTGGGCATCGGCCCCGTCCCGCAGGAAATCACGCCCATCGGCCAGCCGCGCGTCGTCAACGCGGGCGGCGCGCCGTGCAGCATCATCCCCGGCGGCTCCACCTTCGACACCTCCGTCTCCTTCGCCCTCATGCGCGGCGGCCATCTGGACGCCTGCGTGCTGGGCGGTTTGCAGGTCGACGAAAACGCCGACCTTGCCAACTGGATGGTGCCTGGCAAGAATGTGCCCGGCATGGGCGGCGCGATGGATCTCGCCGTCGGCGCGAAAAAGGTGATCGTCGCCATGGAGCACACCAACAAGGGCGAGAAGAAAATCCTCAAGAAGTGCAACCTGCCGCTCACCGCCAAGGGGCGCGTTTCCACCCTGGTCACGGAAAAGGCGCTGTTTCGCTTCCATGACGGCAAGCTCGTGCTGGAGGAATACGCGCCGGGCGTCTCCGTGGAAGAGATTCGCGCCGAAACCGAGGCGGCCTTCCTCGTCTCCGACAAACTGAAGGAAATGGCGATTAGCCGGGTTGGTCTGTAAAAAGCGATGCCGCCCGCGCCCGCTGGTTGAAACGGAAACGGGCGGCTGAAAAGGGGCGCGGGTT
>JAITJU010000161.1 GCA_031278735.1 Zoogloeaceae bacterium | reverse complement strand
AGCGCGCGCCGCTCCCGCCGCTCGTATTCCCGCTGCGCCTGACGACGCTTGCGCGCCGCCTCCACGTCGCCGTCCCTGACCTGTCCGGCGCTGCGGCTCAAATCGGAGCCGCCGCCCTTCAGGATGCTGTCCGCGTCGCCCGTGCCGCTGCCGCCGCTGCTGGCGACCTTCAGGGGGTTCTGGAAAAACTCGGCCAGCCCCTGCAAATCGCCCTTGGCCGTGGAACCCAGCAGCCACATCAGCAGAAAGAACGCCATCATCGCCGTCACGAAGTCGGCATAGGCCAGCTTCCAGGCGCCGCCATGCGCGCCGCCGCCGCCTTTCTTGACGCGCTTGATGACGATGGGACGAGAGGAATCGTCGCTCACATGCCGCTCCTTCGCGCGGGGATCCGCAGTTCAACGCTCATGCCTCACCTTCCCTTGCGGCTCTTCAATTCTTCTTCCAGTTCCAGAAAGCCGGGGCGCGCGTCGGCGGGCAGATTCTTGCGCCCGAATTCCACGGCCACCTGCGGCGCGTAACCCGACATGGAGGCCAGCAGCACCGCCTTCACCACGTTGAACACGCTGCCGCTCTCGTCCGCCTTCTGTTCCAGCAGGGTCGCGATCGGCTGGATGAACCCGTATGACAGTAAAATCCCCAGGAAAGTGCCCACCAGCGCGCCGCCAATCATCTTGCCCAGAACCGGCGGCGGCTCGCCCACCGATCCCATGACATTGACCACGCCCATGACCGCCACCACGATGCCGAAGGCCGGCATGGCGTCGCCCAACTTGGCCATGACGTGCCCCGGCGTTTCCGCGTCACGGTGATGCGCTTCCAGTTCCTGATCCATCAGCCCCTCGATTTCCAGCGTGTTCAGGTTGCCGCCGACCATCATGCGCAGATAATCCGTCATGAACTCCGTCACGTGGTGGTCATGCAGGACTTCCGGGTACTTGGAAAAAATCGGGCTGGATTCCGGGTTTTCCACGTCGTTTTCAATCGACATCAAACCTTCCTTGCGCACCTTGGTCAATAGCTCAAAAAGCAATGCAAGCACATTGACATAATACGCCTTATTGTAGCGCGCCCCCTTGAACAGGCTGGGCAGCGCGCCCAGCACGCCCTTGATGACCTTGAGGTTGTTTCCGGCGAGGAAAGCGCCCGCCATCAGGCCCACAATCGCCAGATACTCCGTCGGCATCCAGAGCGCCGCCAGGCTGCCGTGTATCGAATAGGTTCCGACAGCCGAAGCAAGAATGATGATGTAGCCGATGATCAGAAACATGAATCTTCCCCTGAGAACGCCACGCATAACCCACGCGCGTTTCTATTCTAACCTCCTGTCCTTGCAAACGGCAATTCAGGGGAGAGAAGGCGGGGGGACAAAAGGCGGCCCGCGAGCCGCCTTTTGTTTTGTTTTCCCGCGAAGCGAACGCGGGGAAGCAAGTCCGCTAGAAGGCGTAATTGACCCGGAAGCTGCCGGTTGCGCCTTCGCGTTTGCCGGCGTAGCCCTGGATTCCGAAGTCCAGCGTCATGGGCCTGTTGGCGGCGGGGGCGATGGTGAGGCCGATTTCCAGCATTCCCGTGTCGCCCTTCAGTTCGGGGGCGTCGATGGGGGCGTCGTAGTAGCGCGCCCTGGCCTTGCCGTCGAATTCATATTCCCAGGCCGCGCCGACCCAGGCGGTCGCGGTCTTGTTCAGGCCGTGTTCCCATTTCGCGCCCAGGCGGGCGCGGCTGGAATCCAGGTCGGAGAATTTCACCGGGTCGCCGTTGGCGAGCGTCACCTTGTCGCCTTCCTGATGGCTCCACAGGTATTGGGCGTAGAGCTTCAGGCTGGCGCGCGCGCCGACGGGCAGGCGATAGCCCGCGCCGACGTGGGCGCCCAGATAATTCGACTTGGCGTCGTAGGCGACGGGCTGGCCGAAATCGCGGCTGTCATAGTCGGTCTTGACCCTGCCGCCGCGCAGACTGCCCTCGAAATAGAGGGCGTCGTCGACATCCAGGTGCGCGAGCAGGCCGCCGCCGGTGTATTCGGTGTCGCCCGTGCCGTGGTAGCGGGCGCCGGCGAAGCTGTTGTAGCTGTCGTAATCGCCCTCGCCGTGCTCGATGAACGCGCCGAGGATGAAGGGCGTCGCGGCGGGAATCCGGGCGGAGGCGCCGACGAGCAGGGAGTAGCCGTCCACATCCACATGCGAGCCGGTGTCATAGCGCAGGCCGCCGCCGCCGAAGGCGGCGAAAAGTTGGCGCTCGGCGCGCTCGGCTTCCTTGATGGCGGCAATCATGCCGCGGTCGGCAATGAAGTCCGTGGCCTGGTTGATGAAGGCCGCGCCGGAAATGAAGCCCTCCGAAAGGGATTTCGCGCCCGCCGGCGCGCCCGCCTCGATGCTCAGAATATCCAGGATGACGTCATGATTTGTCCCGTCGTAGCTGGCCTGCATCTGCGCGTTGCGCAGACCCACCTTGCCGGTGAAGGTCGTGGTCGAAAGTCCGTCGCCCGTGGCGGCGTTGGCCGAATCAATCAGAATGACCCGGTCGCCCGCGCCCACGCTGGCACCCCGGAAGATGACGCCCATCACCTTGCTCTGGTCGCCGGAAGTGTTGCCCAACACCAGATTGGCGGTGTGCAGGACGGTGGCGCCATTGCCCACCCCGGCGGGCAGGACGAAGTAGAAGTTCTCGAAGTTGGCGATGTTCGCGAAGATGTTGGAGCCGCTGTATTCGTAAATGTTCAGGGTGTTGCCGGAGAAGGCGTCGCCGCTGTAGGAGTAGCCGCCATACAGTGCGCTGGCGGTTGGGGTCGTGAAGTTCGGCGCGCCGCGCAGGGTGATGGTGTTGTTCATGGCGTTGCCGTTGGATAGGGCGGTGTAGCCGCCATAAACGGCAACGCCAGTGTTGTG
>JAITJU010000134.1 GCA_031278735.1 Zoogloeaceae bacterium | reverse complement strand
CGCTTAGGCGCGCTTTGTGGTCTGTAGTCTGTGAACAGTAGCGACGTGGGGCACGGCGGTTCTTTCTGATTGCCGACTACGGGTAACAAAGGCCGAAGGCCGCTCTGTCCTCAGTCTTCAGTCCTCAGTCCTCAGTCCTCCGACCCCTATGCCGGGTTGGGGCAGTCGATGAACTTGCAGTCCAGGCTGGCGGTGGTTTGCAGCCAGGCGGCGAGGGCGCGCGGGCCGAAGCGTTCGCTGGCGTGGTGGCCGCAGGCCAGGTAGGCGATGTGGTTTTCCCGCGCCACGTGCGGCGTCTGTTCGGAAATCTCGCCGGAAAGATAGGCGTCGATGCCGATTGTTTCCGCCAGCGCGAGCGCGTCTTCGATGTAGCCTTGCGCGCCGCCAGAGCACCAGGCGATGCGCTGGACGCGGCGATCTTCCGCGCCGATGACCAGCGGCGGGCGTTCGAGCACACTCGTCAGCCGCGCCGCCAGTTCCGCGAGGCGGCAGGGTTCCGGCGTTTCTCCCCAGAATCCCGCGTCCTGCCGCCCAAAGCGGCCAAGGACGCGCCAGCCCATGGCCTTGGCCCATTGCGCGTTGTTGCCCAGTTCGGGGTGCGCGTCCAGCGGCAGGTGATAGGCAAAAAGATTGATGTCGTGGGCGATGAGCGCGGCAATGCGCCGACGGCGATAGCCGACGAGACAGGGATCTTCGCCTTTCCAGAAAAAGCCGTGATGCACAATGAGGGCGTCAGCGCCCCATTCGGCGGCGGCATCGATCAGCGCCTGGCTGGCGCTCACGCCGACTACGACCCGCCGGATTTCCGCGCGCCCTTCCACTTGCAGGCCATTTGGGGAATAATCCGTAAATCTCGCGCGTTCCAGCAGCGCGTCCAGAAGACTTTCCAATTCTCTGTGTCTCATGAGTGTTTCCATGCGTAAACTGTGGCTGATTTTTGCACAAACAACGACCGTTGCGTTGGCTTTGTTGTTCGTGGTTGCGACCCTGAAACCGGAATGGCTGGCGCGCGCGCCGTCATCACCCGCAGTGGTCGCCTTGCGGGAGGAGCGCGCGCCTGTCGACGCCGACGGCGCTTCCGTCGCCGCGTCTGGCTTCCGGGAGGCGGCCAGACGCGCCCTGCCCGCCGTGGTGCATATTTTCACCAGCCAGAAAGTGCGGACACAACGCCATCCCCTGATGGACGATCCCGTGTTCCGCCGCTTTTTTGGCGAGGAAATGGAAGACGCGCCGCGTCAGGAATCCGGTCTGGGTTCCGGCGTCGTCGTCAGCCCGGACGGCTACATCCTCACCAATTTCCACGTCATCGACGCCGCCGACCAGATTGAAGTCGCGCTTGCCGATGGCCGCAAGCTGAAGGCGAGACTGGTGGGAACCGACCCGGAATCCGACATTGCCGTCATCCGGGTGGAAGCCGACAACCTGCCCGCCATCACTTTCGGGCACATGAACAATGTCGGCGTCGGCGACATGGTGCTGGCCATCGGCAATCCGTTCGGCGTGGGGCAGACGGTCACGATGGGCATCGTTTCCGCCCTGGGACGCACACATCTGGGCATCAACACCTTTGAAAACTTCATCCAGACCGACGCCGCCATCAACCCCGGCAATTCCGGCGGCGCGCTGGTCGACGCCAGAGGGACGCTCGTCGGCATCAATACCGCCATCTATTCGCGCACTGGCGGCTCGCTCGGCATAGGCTTCGCCATTCCGGTGTCCTCCGCGCGCATGATCATGGAGCAGATCATCCAGAACGGCGAGGTCATTCGCGGCTGGATTGGCGTGGAAGCGCAGGAGATTACGCCGGAACTGGCGGAATCCTTTGGCCTGCCGGACGTCAGCGGCGCGCTGGTGGCGGGCGTCGTGCGCGGCAGCCCGGCGGATCAGGCGCGCATCCAGCCCGGCGACGTGCTGCTCGACGTGGGCGCCGCCGCCATCCGCGACCCGCAGGAAATGCTCGACGCCATTGCCGCCCTGAAACCCGGCGACGATACGGTTTTCCGCCTGCGCCGCGCCGGGAGTGTGGTTGAAGTCACCGTCAAAATCGGCCAGCGCCCGGCGCTGGCGAGCAAACGGCAAAGAGCGGATCGGCGATGAATCCCGGGAGCGGGCGCCGATGAAGAACGCCTTCTTCGCGCCTTCCTGCCCGCGCGGGCAGTCTCCGTACTCTATGGCACGGAAGGCTGCTGGCGGCGCGTTTGCGCCTTGCGGCACACGATCTTGACGGTGCTGGCGCTGCATCCGGCAAGCTCGGCTGTCTTGGCGATGGAATAATTCTTTCGCAACGCCAGAATGCGCTCGTGCATGGCCGTGTCGGCCTTTCTGCCGCCGTACTTGCCTTTTGCCCTGGCAAGCTCGATGCCCTGCCGCTGGCGGCGGCGTCGTTCTTCGCAGTCGTCGCGGGCGATTTGCAGCGCCAGGCGCAGCAGCATTGCCTGCACGTCCTCCAGAACAATCTTGCGCGCGCCCTCGGCCGCGGCGGTCAGATCGGACAGGTCGACAACGCCGGGAATGGCCAGCTTCGCCCCTTTTTCCCGGATCGACGCCACCAGGCGCTCGGCCTCGGCGAGCGGCAGGCGGCTGATGCGGTCGATCTTCTCGACAATCACCACTTCGCCGGGTTGCAGGTCAGCCACCATGCGCAGCAGTTCAGGCCGGTCGGATCGAGCGCCGGATGCCGTTTCGCGGTAAACGCCCGCGATGCCGTAGCCGGACGCCTTCGCCGCCGCGATGATTCCTTCCTGGCGTTTCAAGTCCTGCGCGTCCGTGCGGACGCGCAGATAGACGCGGGCGATCTTCAACGCCCAATCCCTCGATGTTGTTTCTGCCCCAGATCAGCGTCAACGCCAAGGGTTTTGGCCTGGCGCTGCGCGTAGAGCTTTCCGGCCTGTAACACGTTGCGCTTCCTGGCGTCGATGATTTTCTTCTCGTCTTCGGATAATCTTGCCCTGTCCAGATTGTTCAGCCGGGCATGGCGCGATTTGAACGCCTGCCGCGCTTCGTCCAGAGGCAAGCCTTTCTCGCGGTTCTTCGGGAAGCTGCACGCTTGATCTACCCGACTGTATTCTTGTTTGTCATCAACGACGCGCAATAGCCTTTCGATGCCCGTCAATTCCCCAATAGCCGCACCGAGGCTGGAGACCATGCCCTTGTTGTTGGCGTGGTTGGTGAGTTCATCCTCGATGATGGCTTTTTCTGTCGCCGCGATCAACGACAAGTCTCCGCTCTTGCCAACCCTCTCAACATGCTCCGACAGATTACTGCGTGCTTTGTTCAGCTTTTTGACGCTGGGAGCGGCTGCATGTTCCTTGAACCACCCGCCTTCGACGATAAGCAGCCGTTGTAGCTGCACAATTGATATGTCTTTGGTCATGGCGCGTCAAGCCAGCCTGGACCGTATTCCACATCGGCGGGCGCGGTATTCAATCCCCTTTCCCGGACGAAATCCGCGCCCAGGTTTTTCTTGCACGACATCAGCGAATAGGCGGGCAAATCGGCAAGCGCCAGCCACTTCCAGGACGTGTCATCGTTTCCAGCTTCTCCTGCCGCCATGGCCTCTGCAAGATAGATGCCATTCTGTGTCAATCCTTCCCGTTCATCCGCAGGCAGGTAGCTCTTGGGCAGATCTGTCATTTTCTCCTCCTCTGGTCGGTTTGGGTTTGTGAAGTATCGGCAAAAAATCCGGCCTTCTCCGATGGGGCAGAAATCATTGCGAGCAATTTTAACTGACCAAGTGATTTTATCCACTCAAAAAAACCTGCCTTCCAGCCCTGACTGCCCTTTGAACCCAATTGCGGTTGCGCCAAAAAGCTGGCCTAATAGCGCCTTTGCGCGGAGCGGGCGTGATGGGGCGAGATGTTGCTGGGGAGCGGGCGGGCGTTTTGCTGGCCCTGTTTGCCGCGCTGGGTTTTTCCCTCAAGGCTGTTTTTGTCAAGCTGGCCTACGCCTGGCCGGTTGGCGCCGTGACGCTGATCGCCTTGCGCATGTTGCTTTCCCTGCCGGTGTTCGCCTGGGTGGGCTGGAAATCCGGGCGGACGGCGCAGGCGCTGGGCAGGCGGGACTATCTGACGCTCGCGGCGCTGGGCATGGTGGGTTACTACGGCTCCACGCTCCTGGATTTTCTTGGCCTGCAATACATTTCCGCCGGGCTGGAACGGCTGATCCTGTATACCTATCCGACCTTTACCGTGCTGATTGCGGTCATTTTTTTCAAGAAGAAACTCTTCGCGCGCGAGGCGTTTTCCATCCTGCTTTCCTACATCGGCATCGGCCTTGCCTTCGCGCACGATCTGGACAGCGCCGGACAGGGCGTCGCGGCATGGACTGGCGGCGCGCTGGTGTTGGCTTCCAGCTTTTGCTACGCGCTCTATCTCACCGGCAGCGCGCCGATGATAGTCCGCCTGGGCAGCGCCCGCTTCACCGCCCTGTGCATGCTGGTTTCCACCCTGGGCGTACTGACGCATTTCGCCGTCAGCGAACCCTTGACGGCGCTGATCCTGCCTTGGCAGGTCTATGGCCTCTGCGCCGCGATGGCGGTATTTTCCACCGTGCTGCCTGTGTTCATGCTTTCCGCCGCCATCCGCCGCATCGGCGCTTCCCGCAGTGTGCTCATCGGCGCGATTGGCCCGATGGGCACAATCTTTTTCGGCTGGTGGTGGCTGGACGAGGCGATTTCCCCGCATCAGACAATCGGCGCTGCGCTGGTGCTGACGGGAGTGCTGCTGGTAAGCCTTGGGGGGCGCGACGACCCGGGCGGAAAACAGTAAGGCGGCGGGCGGGCAGGGCGTTTGGCGCGGCGGTTTTTTCCGGCTTGCCGATTTTGTCTTGTCGGCGTCTTTTGTTTTTCCTGGCGCGCCGCTATAATCGCGTCTTTTTTGCGAGGCTGTCGCGCATGTCCCCTGTCCGTCCCGCTTTCATTGCCGGAAACTGGAAAATGAACGGCGCCCTGGCGGCCAATGCGGCATTGCTGGAAAAACTGCGGACGGGACTGTCGTTGGCGCGCGAGGCGGCGGAAATCGCGGTTTTCCCGCCTTTTCCCTATCTGGATCAGGCCTCGCGGTTGCTTGCAGGCACGGCGATCCTCCTGGGGGCGCAGGATTTGAGCGATCATGCCGACGGCGCGCACACCGGCGAGGTTTCGGCGAGAATGCTCGCCGAATTCGGCTGTCGTTACGTGCTGGTCGGACATTCGGAACGGCGCGCCCTGCGCGGCGAGACGGACGAGGAAGTGGCGCGAAAGTTTGGCGCGGCGCGAGCGGCGGGCTTGATTCCCGTGCTGTGCCTGGGGGAAACCCTGGCGGAACGGCAGGCGGGCGCCACGCTCGATGTCGTCTTCCGGCAACTGGATGCCGTCATTGCCGCGCATGGCATTTCGTCCCTGCGAGACGCCGTGCTGGCCTACGAGCCGGTCTGGGCCATCGGAACGGGACAGACCGCCGCGCCGGAAGCGGCAGAAGCCGTGCATCTGGCCTTGCGTCAGCGGCTGGCCTCGCAAGACGCGGCGGCGGAAACGCCGCGCATTGTCTATGGCGGCAGCGTCAAGGCGGATAACGCGGCGCGGCTTTTCGCCCAGCCAAATATAGACGGCGCGCTGGTCGGCGGCGCGGCTTTGTATGCCGATGATTTCCTGGCGATTTGCCAGGCGGTCGACCCTTGAAAACAACGGCAGAGGATTTTGCGATGAACTGGTTTTTTCTGGTATTGGCGGCGCACATTCTGGCGGCGCTGGGCATTATCGGCCTGGTGCTGATACAGCACGGCAAGGGCGCGGACATGGGCGCGGCTTTCGGCAGCGGCGCTTCCGGCAGTCTCTTCGGCGCTTCCGGATCGGCGAATTTCCTGAGCCACAGCACGGCGGTTCTGGCGGCAGTGTTTTTTCTCACCAGCCTGTGGTTGGCGCATCTGTCTTTCAGCGCCCCAAAAAGTTCTGGCAGCGTTGTGGAGGGTGTTGTACAATCCGCGCCGCCCGCTCCGGCGTCGTCCGGGACGGACGCCAGCGTCGGCAAAACGGACGCCGCCGGGGAAGAAAAGACACAGGATGCGGCAGCTTCCAGAGCCGACAATATCCCGCAATAAGGGATGCGGCGTCGATAAAAAGGGGAGGAAATGGCGCGACGCGGATTTTGTCGGCGTCACGCCAGCAGGTTTTTCAGGGCCGACGTGGTGAAATTGGTAGACACGCTATCTTGAGGGGGTAGTGGCTTTGAGTCGTGCGAGTTCGAGTCTCGCCGTCGGCACCAGTTATTCGAGGGTGGTCAGGGATTTTCAGACCGCCCTTTTTTGCAAGGCTCCATTGTCTTATATAAGACATAAACGTCGTATCAATGCATGATGTTGTCACGAACGGAAGGTCTGCCATGCTGGAAAACTATTTTCCGATTCTGTTGTTCGTCCTCGTCGGACTGGCGATTGGCATCCTGCCGGTGGCGATGGGGCGGATCCTGGCGCCGCATCGACCGGACGCCGAAAAACTCTCCGCCTACGAGTGCGGCTTCGAAGCGTTCGGGGACGCGCGTGTAAAATTCGACGTGCGCTATTACCTCATCGCCATCATCTTCATCCTCTTCGATCTCGAAATCGCCTTTCTCTTTCCCTGGGGCGCGGTGTTCAAGGACATTGCCGCGAGCGAACCCATGAAGTTCTTCGGGTTCATCGAAGTGGTCGTCTTCCTGGCCATCATCCTGGTGGGCGACGCCTACGCCTGGGCCAAGGGCGCGCTGGATTGGGAGTAGGGAATGTCGATTGAGGGTCTCCTGGAAAAAGGGTTCGTCACCGCCTCGGCCGACGCGCTCATCAACTACGCGCGCACCGGCTCGGTCTGGCCGATGACCTTTGGTCTTGCCTGCTGCGCGGTGGAGATGATCCACGCCGGCTGCGCCCGCTATGATCTCGACCGCTTCGGCATCGTCTTTCGTCCCTCGCCGCGCCAGTCCGACGTGATGATCGTGGCGGGGACGCTCACCAACAAGATGGCTGCCGCCTTGAGGAAGGTCTACGACCAGATGGCCGAGCCGCGCTGGGTGATTTCCATGGGTTCCTGCGCCAACGGCGGCGGCTATTACCACGATTCCTACGCCGTCGTGCGCGGCTGCGACCGCATCGTGCCCGTGGACATCTATGTGCCCGGCTGCCCGCCGACGGCGGAGGCGCTGATCTACGGCATCCTCCAGTTGCAGAACAAGATCCGCCACACTTCCACCATTGCCCGCTGAGAGCACAAGAGCGCCGCCATGTCCGCCCAATCCGAAACACTCCGGCAACGCCTGGAAACCCGTCTCGCCGGGCGCGTCGGGCGCCTTGTCCTGGCGTTCGGCGAACTCGGCCTCGAAGTCGCCGCCGCCGATTACGAGCCGACGCTGCGCGTCCTGCGCGACGCGCCGGAACTGGCCTTCGATCAACTCATCGACCTGTGCGGCGTGGATTATTCCGCCTACGGGGACGGCTGGCAGGGGCGGCGCTTCGCCGTGGTCGCGCACCTGCTTTCCCTCACCCACAACTGGCGGCTGCGGGTGCGCGTCTTCGCGCCAGACGACGACTTTCCGCGCCTGCCTTCCGTGACGCCGCTGTGGGCCTCCGCCAACTGGTGCGAGCGAGAAGCCTTCGATCTCTTCGGCATCGTCTTCGAGGGGCATGAGGACTTGCGCCGCATCCTCACCGATTACGGCTTCGTCGGGCACCCGCTGCGCAAGGATTTTCCGCTCGCCGGTCACGTGGAAATGCGCTACGACCCGGAGGAAGGGCGCGTCGTCTATCAGCCCGTCAGCATCACGCCGCGCGAAACCGCGCCGCGCGTCCGGCGAAACGCGCGGCAGGAGACCGGAAGCGGGGAAACGCATGACTGACATCCGCAATCACACCCTCAATTTCGGCCCGCAGCATCCGGCGGCGCACGGCGTTCTGCGCCTCATCCTGGAGATGGACGGCGAAGTGATCGAGCGCGCCGACCCGCATATCGGGCTTTTGCATCGCGGCACCGAAAAACTCATCGAAAGCCGCGTCTGGGCGCAATCCGTGCCCTACATGGACCGGCTCGATTATGTTTCCATGCTGTGCAACGAGCACGCCTATTGCCTGGCGGCGGAAAAATTGCTGGGCATTGAAATCCCGGAGCGCGCGCGCTACATCCGCGCCATGATGGACGAGGTGACGCGCATCCTGAACCACCTGCTCTGGATCGGCTGTCACGGGCTGGACGTGGGGGCGATGACCATGACCCTCTACACCTTCCGCGAGCGCGAAGACCTGATGGATGTCTACGAGGCCGTTTCCGGGGCGCGGATGCACGCCGCCTACTATCGCATCGGCGGCGTCAGCCGCGATCTGCCCGACCGGATGCCGCAATACGAAACCTCGCCCTGGAAAAACGCCGCCCAGGTCAGGAAAATGAACGAGAACCGGCAGGGTTCGCTGCTCGATTTCCTGGAGGATTTCACCGAGCGTTTTCCCAAACATCATGCCGAATACCATACCTTGCTCACCGACAACCGTGTCTGGAAGCAGCGGCTGGTCAACATCGGCGTGGTTTCGCCGGAACGCGCGAAGCAACTGGGTTTTACGGGCGCGATGCTGCGCGGTTCCGGCGTGGAATGGGATTTGAGGAAGAAACAGCCCTACGCGGCTTACGACAAGGTGGATTTCGACATTCCGGTGGGCGTCAATGGCGACTGCTACGACCGCTATCTGGTGCGCATGGAGGAGATGTTGCAATCGAACCGCGTCATCCGCCAGTGCATCGCCTGGCTCAGGGCCAATCCGGGGCCGGTGATGAGCGATGACCACAAGGTGACGCCGCCGCCGAAGGCCGAAATGAAATCGAACATGGAGGCGCTCATCCACCACTTCAAGCTCTTTTCCGAGGGCGTCTGCGTGCCGGAGGGCGAAGTCTACGCGGCCATCGAGCATCCCAAGGGCGAATTCGGCATCTACGCGATTTCCGACGGCGCGAACAAGCCCTACCGCCTGAAAATCCGCGCGCCCGGCTTCGCGCATCTGGCGGCGATGGACGAAATGGCGCGCGGCCACATGCTCGCCGATGTCGTGACCATCATCGGTTCACAAGACATCGTGTTCGGCGAGATCGACCGGTAGCGGCCATGACGACGGCGCTTCTCCTCGACGGCGTTCGCGGGACTTCCGGGTCTTGCCGGAGCGTTCCCCATTGCGTTCATGAGGCGCGAGGATGACGGATATCGCCCTGCGCTACCGGGTCTCCCCGAAAATCCTGGGCGCGGCCCAGCGGCTTGCCTGCCGCAGTCAGTGGGAAGGAGGCGCGTCGAAGCTGCGTTACCTCCTGCCCCTGTTTGCCCTGGGCGTCCTCCTCTGCGACTTGTTCATCCATCCATCGAAATACTGGATATACTTCATCATGACTTGCGGCGTGGCGTATCTCCAGTATTTTCTTCTGCGCGCGCGCCGTCTGCGCCGCAGGATCAGCGCGGAATGGGGGGAAATCTCCCTCCTCGCGCAAGAAGACGGATTACAGATCACGCAAGGGCACATACAAACCCTCTATTTCTGGCCGTGTATGCGGGAAATCCGCGAGATTCCCGCAAAAAGACAAAAAAGCGAACAGAAAAGCGGGCAGGAAAACGCCTGGGTTGCCGTCATCCTGGATTCCGCGCAGGGGCAGGTTCTGCCCATCCCCTTTGCCGCCTTCGCCGACGCCGCCGCGCGGCAGGCGTTCGTGGCGGCGGTGAAGGCGGGCATCGAACAAGCCAGGCGCGACGGGTGAAGATCATGCGAATGCTCCGTCTTTTCCGCTTCCTCCTGATCGCGCTGACTGCCATGAGCGCCCTTGCCCAAGCGGAAGACGCGCCCCTGCCCGGCGCGGCGCGGGCGGCGGAAGTCGCCTGGCGGAATCTTTCCGACCCCGCGCTTTCCCCGGCAAGCGCCCATCCCGTGGAAGGACTGCTGCGCCGCTACGAACTCTACATCGCCGAGACGGACACGGATTACCGCGTCCAATTCCGCTTCCTCGGCGCTCAGTTCGGCATGCGCGGCGAAAAACTGAAGGGTCTCGCGGGTTTGAGCCGGTATCGCGTCGGCAAGGAAGACTTTCGCATTCTGGAAGTGCGGCACAATATTTACACTGGAGACGGCAGGTCCTCCAAGGAAATTTTTCTCACGCATCAGCCCGCCGCCCGCGGGAACAACGCGCCCTTGCCCGGTTTTTTGCGCGCCCTCGCGGTCGCCTATCGGGATATGGCCAGCCATCTGCCGGGGCCAGGCGCCGCGCTTCACATTCCCGGCGCCGGGATCCTCGTGGAAGAAGGGGATCGCTTTTATCATGTCGCCTTCAGTCTCAAGCCGGAACTCAAACGCGACATGCCGGGTCTGGAGAAGACTTACTATCTGGACAAACAGGATTTTCGCAGGCTGTTTCCCCACGAGTGGCGGTGGTGGCGCGACAACGACGTAAAGAAAGTGCGCTGAACAGAACCCCGGATATCTTTACGCGCGAAGTCGCCCAGACGACAGGAAAAAGGACAACATGACCCAAACCACCAACAATGCTCCAGAACGCCCGGAACCGGATTTTTCCGGCGACGGCTTTTGCCTGAGCGAGGCGACCCGGCAAAAATTCGGGCGCGAGGTCGCCAAGTACCCGGCAGGGCGGCAGCGTTCCGCCGTCATGGCCTGCCTGGCGCTGGCGCAGGAGGAAATCGGCTGGCTGCCGCCGGAAGCCATCGAAGCAGTGGCCGATTACCTGGGCATTGCGCCCATCGCGGCGCTGGAAGTGGCGACCTTCTACAACATGTACGACCTGAAGCCCGTGGGCCGGTACAAGCTCACGGTATGCGCCAATCTGCCCTGCGCCTTGTCCGGCGGGGTTCATGCGGCAGAATACCTGAAGGAAAAACTGGGCGTGGGCTTCAATGAAACCACGCCGGACGGCAAATTCACGCTCATGGAAGGCGAGTGCATGGGCGCTTGCGGCGACGCGCCCGTCCTGCTCGTCAACAACCGCCGCATGTGTGGGCGCATGACGCCGGAAGCCATCGACCAGTTGCTGGCGTCGCTGGAGGATGGCGCGTGACGCCCCATGTCGCCCAAACCCGTGCCCTCCTGCTGGCGGCGCTCCTGTCGGCGGTATTCTGCGCGTCGTGCGTGACGCAAGGCGGAGCGGGGATGACGGACGGCGGCAATGCCCCGGAGGAGACCCTGCTGTGGCGCCTTGCGCATGACGCGGCGGACGAGGCGCGCAAAGGCGTGGCGGAAAACCCCCAGACGCCGCCGGAAATCCTGGAAAAGCTCGCGGGCGACGTGAATGGGGAGGTGCGCGTCGCGGCAGCGAAACACCCCAATGTGTCCGCGAAAACGCTGGAAAAACTCGCGGGCGATGAAAAGGAAGGCGCGCGTCGAGCGGTGGCGAAAAACCCCAACGCGCCGCCGGAAATCCTGGAAAAACTCGCGGGCGATGTGAAACGGGACGTGCGCTTGGCGGTAGCTGGAAACCCCAACGCGTCCGCGAAAGCCCTGGAAAAGCTCGCGGGCGACACGGATGCGTATGTGCGCGGACTGGCGGTGAAACACCCCAACGCGTCCGCGAAAACCCTGGCGAAACTCGCGGGCGATAAAGAGTCGAGCGCGCGCCTCATCGTGGCGGCAAGCCCAAAAACGCCGCCGGAAATCCTGGAAAAGCTCGCGGGCGATGAAGAGGAAGACGTGCGCCGCGCGGCGGCGGAAAATCCCAACGCGCCCGTGAAAACCCTGGGAAAACGCGCGGGCGATGAAAATGACCATGTGTTTGGCGCGGCGCGGGACAATCCCAATGTGTGCCGGGAAATTCTGGAAAAGCTGGCGCGGGATGAAAACGGCGACGCGCGCCGCAACATGGCGAATACTGGGCGCTGGGAAATCCTGGCAATACTGGCAAGAGACAAGGACGCCGAAGTGCGCGCCGCGGTTGCGAAAAACCCCGATGCGTCCGCGAAAACCCTGGAAAATCTCGCGGGTGATGAAGATCCGCTCGTGCGCTCGGCGGCAGCGGAAAACCCCAATGTGTCCGCGAAAACGCTGGAAAGACTCGCGGGCGATGAAGATAGTCTCGCGCGCTACGTTGTGGCGAATAAACCCGACGCGCCGCCGGAAATTCTGGAAAAACTCGCGGGCGATGATGATTGGTCCATACGCTACGAGACAGCGGAAAATCCTGGCGTATCCGCGAAAGCCCTGGAAGAACTCGCGGACGATCCATACATGCAAGTGCGCCAAAATGTAGCGGAAAACCCCAATACATCCGCGAAAACCCTGGAAAAACTCGCGGGTGATGTGAAGTGGGAAGTGCGCCACAAGGTGGCGGAAAACCCCAATATATCCGTGAAAACCCTGGAAAAACTCACGCTCGCGGGTGAGGCGGAAAGATCCGCGCTGGCGAGAAACCCCAAAACGTCGCCGGAAATCCTGGAAAAACTCGCGGACGATGAAGATTGGTTGTTCGTGCGCCACGAGGTGGCGGGAAACCCCAATACGTCCGCGAAAACCCTGGAAAAGCTCGCGAGCGACGCGCGGTGGGAGGTGCGCGGCGCGGTAGCGAAAAACCCCAATACGCCGCCGGAAGCCCTGGAAAAACTCGCGGGCGATGAAGATTGGTTGTTCATGCGCGTCGCGGTAGCGGAAAACCCCAATACGCCGCCGGAAATCCTGGCAAGACTCGCGGACGATGAAGATGAAGACGTGCGCGTCGCGGTAGCGAAAAACCCCGGCGCCGCCGCGAAACCCCGGGGGAAATTCGCGGGCGGCGCGGGTGGCGGGACGCGCGGCATGGCCCTGGAAAATCCCGACGCGCCGTCGGCGGACAAAGAAAAGTCCATGAACGAAAAGGATGAGGCAAACCAATGACCGAAAGCGCGCGGATGATGACAAACGCTGTGCCGATGTTCCTTTTTCTTTCCATCGGCCTTCGGAACGAGGAGGGCGCGTAATGGCGATCCTGGGGGCAATCCGTCCCGTCCTGACCGCCGGGCTGCAAGGCGGCGGGCTGGGCGGCTACGCGGAGGACGCCGGCTGGCGTCTCGAAGACTATGCCGGGCGCGGCGGCTATGCGGCGCTCCGAAAAATTCTCGCGGACAAAACGCCGCCGGAGGCGGTGATCGCCGAAATCAAGGCCTCCGTCCTGCGCGGGCGCGGCGGCGCGGGCTTTCCCACCGGTTTGAAATGGAGCTTCATGCCGCGTTCCCTGCCCGGCGACAAATACGTGGTCTGCAATACCGACGAGGGCGAACCCGGCACCTTCAAGGACCGCGACCTCATCCGCCTCAATCCGCACGCGGTGATCGAGGGCATGGCCATCGGCGCCTACGCCATCGGCGCGAATCAAGGCTACAATTACATCCACGGCGAAATCTGGGAACTCTACCAACGTTTTGAAGAAGCCTTGGCGGAAGCGCGGGCGGCGGGGTTCATCGGGCAGAACATCCTGGGTTCCGGCTTTTCCTTCGAGCTTTTCGCGCACCACGGTTATGGCGCCTACATCTGCGGCGAGGAAACGGCGCTTCTCGAATCCATCGAGGGCAAGAAGGGACAGCCGCGCTTCAAGCCGCCGTTTCCCGCTTCCTTCGGTCTCTTCGGCAAACCCACGACCATCAACAACACGGAAACCTTCGCCTCCATCCCCTTCCTCCTCGGAATGGGCGGCGAAAAATTTCTCGAACTGGGCAAAGCCAACAACGGCGGCACGAAACTTTTTTCCGTCTCCGGTCACGTCAATCGCCCCGGCAACTACGAAATTCCGCTCGGCGCGCCGTTTGCCCAACTTCTGGAACTCGCGGGCGGGATGCGCGGCGGTCGGAAGCTGAAGGCGGTGATTCCCGGCGGCTCGTCTTCTCCGGTGCTGCCCGCCGCCGTCATCCTGGACGCGACGATGGATTACGATTCCATCAGCAAGGCCGGTTCCATGCTCGGTTCCGGCGCGGTGATCGTCATGGACGAGACAACCTGCATGGTCAGGGCGCTGGAACGCCTCGCGCGTTTCTACCGCGAGGAATCCTGCGGCCAATGCGCGCCCTGCCGCGAGGGAACCGGCTGGCTCCACGACGTGATCCGCCGCATCGAAAACGGAAAAGGCCGCCCCGACGACCTGGAGACGCTCACCCACGTGGCGGGCAACATCAGCGGCCGCACCGTCTGCGCCCTGGGGGATGCCGCCGCCATGCCGGTGCAGAGTTTCGTGAAACACTTCAAGGACGAATTCCTCTACCACATCGAACAGAAAACCTGCCTCGTGCCGAAGGAGGTTCAATGGGCGGGGAGCGGGTTTCACAGGATGGATGCGCCATGAAATCCTGGGTTGCGGCAATTCTGGCGATAACCGCGTCGCGATCCTTCCGGCGCGCGCGGAGCGTCCTCGCGCAATGGGCGGCGGCGGTTTTCGCAGGAAGAACGAAAAAGATATTCATGTCCATGTTTTTATTCAATGCCCTGTTTGCAAGCGCGCTGTTTGCAAAGGATCTGGAGTTCGAGTTCGAGGCGCTGGATTTTTACGATCCCTTGACGCCCAATCTCGAAAAGCGGGAATGGCTGGACAATCTCAGCATTGAAGGCGTTTATGAGAAAAAGGCGGAACGTCTGAAATGGCGCGCCCCGGACAGGCGCGGCGCTGCCGGGTTTCACAGGAGAAACGAATCATGAGCGCCCCGAAAAAAGGCCACCGCTACCGCGTCACGCTCGAAGAACTGGACGCGGACGCAAAAGCGCCTGCCCGTCTGCAATTCGAGTTCGACAATCATGACGACATCTTCGCCATCGTCGAGCGCCTGCGCGGGCGGGACGGTTTTCTCGCCGCCGGGGAAATTCCGCCGTTTGCTTTGGGTCTCAAGCTCCTGGGCAAGACGCTCATGGAAAACCGGCAGCATCCCCTCTTTTCCGCTTTTTTCCCGCGCTTTGTCGAATTCATGAAGGAACTGAAGAAGGGGTCGGAGGACGGAGGACAGAAGACAGAAGACAGAGGACAGAGGACAGAGGACGGAAAAGCCTCCACCACGCCGCCATTGCGCGGCGCGGCGCAATGCGACAATCCCTCCGCGTCGTCATCGCAAGGAGCGTAGCGACATGGCAATCTCCCCACATCGTTATTCTTTGCGAAGCGGCGCGGCAATCCATGCGGCGCTTGCTTTCCCCTCCCCCGCACGTGGGGGAGGGTGTCCCGGCAGGGACGGGAGAGGGTTTCGTTCCCTCCGGCGAAGCCGCAAACTTTTCTGTCTTCTGTCCTCCGTCCTCTGTCTTCTGAAGAATCCGGCGACATTCCTT
>JAITJU010000305.1 GCA_031278735.1 Zoogloeaceae bacterium | reverse complement strand
GGCGCGACCAGACGCAGGGTAATCTGCCCGCCGCCCGTGAGCGCCGCCCGCGCCCAGGCAAAAAACTCTCCGCGCGTCGGCAATCCGGCGCGTGGGCAGGCGTATTGCACGGAAAAGTTCAGGCGACGCACGCCTTTTCCTGCTGTTCGTAGGCTGCGACGATGCGCGCCACCAGCGGATGCCGCACCACATCCTCTTTCAGAAAACGGACGAAGGCGATGCCGCGCACATCGCCAAGGATTTCCGCCGCTTCCGCCAGTCCGCTTTTTTGCCCCTTGGGCAAATCCGCCTGCGAAGGATCGCCCGTGACGACGGCGCGCGCGCCGATGCCGATGCGCGTCAGAAACATTTTCATCTGTTCCGGCGTGGTATTTTGCGCCTCATCCAGGATGATAAAGGCATGATTCAGCGTACGTCCGCGCATGAAGGCGAGAGGCGCGATTTCCAGCACGCCTTTTTCGTAGAGGCGAATGACGCGCTCGAAGCCCATCAGATCGTAGAGCGCGTCGTAGAGCGGGCGCAGGTAAGGATCGACTTTCTGCGCCAGATCGCCGGGCAAAAAGCCTAGGCGCTCGCCCGCTTCCACCGCCGGACGCGTGAGGATGATGCGCTCGACCAGATCGCGCTCCAGCGCGTCCACGGCGGAAGCGACGGCGAGGTAGGTCTTGCCGGTGCCCGCCGGGCCAATGCCGAAGGTGATGTCATGCGCCTGAATGTGCTTCAGATATTCGACCTGACGCGGCGTGCGCCCGTGCAGTTCGGCTTTGCGCGTAAGAAGTTGCGGGCCGCCGAGCGTGCAGGCGGCGGCAGCGGTGCTGCCGGAATCGGCGGCGGCGACGCGCGCCGTCGTCGATTCCGGCGTCCTTGCGCGGCGCAGGGGAGCGTTGCGCAACTCTATCAATCCCAATTGGATGGCATCAACGCTCAAATTATCGATGGTCTGCCGGTAAAACATTTCCAACGCCGCCGCCGCTTCCGCCGCCGCCCTGCCCTTGACGGCAAAGTGTTCGCCGCGCCGGGAAATGAGCACGTCCAGCGCGGTCTCGATTTGGCGCAGGTTTTCGTCCAGCGGGCCGCACAGCCGGGCAAGGCGCGCATTATCCACCGGCGAGAATTTCAGGTTTTGCTGGCGTTGCGCCGAATTAGGCACGGATCGCCACCTCGCCGCGCAGGGAATGCGGCAGCGCCCCGGTAATTTTCACTTCGACGAAGTGATGAATCTGGCGCGGGTTGCCAACGAAATTGACGACGCGATTGTTGTCCGTGCGTCCGGCCATCTCGCCCGGATTCTTGCGGGAGACGCCTTCCACCAGCACACGCTGCGTCGTTCCCAGCATTGCCCGCGAAATGGCCTGCGCCTGCACGTCGATTCGTTGCTGCAAGCGGGAAAGCCGCGCCGATTTCACTTCGGCGGGCGTCGGATCGGTCATTTCCGCCGCCGGCGTGCCGGGACGCGGACTGAACAAAAAGGAGTAGGAGGCGTCGAAGCCCACTTCATCAATGAGTTGCAAGGTCTTCTCGAAATCGCTTTCCGTTTCGCCGGGAAAGCCAACGATAAAATCGGAAGAAATGGCGATGTCAGGGCGGGCGGCGCGCAATTTCCGCACGATGGATTTGTATTCCAGCGCCGTATATCCGCGCTTCATTGCCGCCAGCAGACGGTCGGAACCCGCCTGCACCGGCAGATGCAGGTGCGACACGAGCTTGGGGACGCGCGTATAGACATCGAAGAGTCGCGCCGTCATCTCACGCGGATGCGAAGTGGTATAGCGAATGCGCTCAATGCCGGGAACTTCGGCGGTCGCCTCGATCAGCATCGCCAGGTCCGCCTCGCCGTCGTCAGGCAGCGCGCCCCGATAGGCATTGACGTTCTGCCCCAGCAGCGTCACTTCACGCACGCCAACGGCGGCAATCCGCCGGATTTCCGCCAGCACGTCGGCAAAGGGACGGGAAATTTCAACGCCGCGCGTGTAGGGAATGATGCAAAACGTGCAAAACTTGGAACAGCCTTCCATGACGGAGACGAAAGCCGACGCTCCCGTGACGTTGGCAGGCGGCAGAGCGTCGAACTTTTCGATTTCAGGAAAGGAAACATCCACGACCGGCGCGCCGCTCGTCCGCAGTTCGGCCATGAGTTGCGGCAGGCGATGCAGGGTCTGCGGCCCGAACACCAGGTCGACATAGGGCGCCCGCGCCACGATGGCGTCGCCCTCCTGACTGGCGACGCAGCCGCCCACGCCGATTATCAGCGCCGGATTGCGTTTTTTCAGATGCCGGACGCGCCCCAGATCGTGAAACACTTTTTCTTGCGCCTTTTCGCGCACGGAACAGGTGTTGAACAGGATGATGTCCGCGTCTTCCGGGCCATTGGCCATGACCATAGGCTCGCTGGCTGCGAGCACGTCGAACATCTTGTTGGAATCGTATTCGTTCATCTGGCACCCGAAGGTGCGGACAAACAGCTTTTTGGGCATGAGAAGAAAATCGCGATCAAACTCAAACGGCGCAACCGCCTACTCAGCGGCGGTTCCGGCATCCGTATCCGTCGTGGTTTCGGGCGCCTGCTGCACGGGCTGCTTCGCCACGACCTGAATGCCGGCCTTGATCGCGGCGATTTCCGCTGACGTCAGAATCCAGATGCGCCACACGCTGCTTTCCGTGACGTCCATCTTGTAGAGCACCAGAAAATTGCTGCCGGTCATCATGACGGGCAGAACGATCCGATTGGCCTCGTTGCGTATTTGCAAACCCGGCGCGGTGGGGAAGACGCGGCCATCAATAACCGCCTGTTCGCTGGCGGGCGGCGCATTCAATATGCCCAGGCGCACCCCTGCGGGAAACGAGCGCCCGATCGACGGCACAACGATTTGCTGCGTCGGTTCGGCAAGCTCAACCGGGGCGTCGAACAGGGCGCCGAGAATGGCGCCGAGCGCGGCAGAAGTGAGATAAGATAAAGGCATGGGCGCGATTGTACCAGCAAACTGAAATCAATACAAAGTCTGCCGCAGCATGACGGCGCATGGATGTTATAGTAAGCGCCTTCTTTTCCCTTCGCCGACTCACCGTGAAAACAGCCGCCCCCCCCGCGCCGGAACGCGAACACAAGGAACGCGACAGGCGCGCGCGCGAACACAAGCTCGATCTGGACGAAGTGCTGACCTGGCTGGAAGCGGACAGCATGGTCTCGCCCAGGGACATCGAGGAGATGCGCCACGCGCGCGGCGGCAGAATCAGCGCGCAACACCCGCTGATTGTGATCGCCGAACGCAAGTGGCGGCGCGCCTCGCCGCCGCACGGCATCCTGCATCTGGAAGCGCTGACGGAATGGCTGGCGGATCACGTCAGCCTGCCCTACCTGCACATCGATCCCCTCAAGGTCGATTTTTCCAGCGTCTCGGACGTAGTCTCCAGCACGTACGCGGCGCGCTTTTCCATCCTGCCGGTGGGCATAGACGCGCACGAGGTGATCATCGCCACTGCGGAACCGCTCCTGCGCGAATGGGAAAAGGAACTCGAGCACGCGCTTCAGCGCAAGGTACGGCGGGTGGTCGCCAATCCCGTGGACGTGAGCCGCTATCTGGTGGAATTCTTCAATCTCGCCAAATCGGTCAAGCGGGCGGCGCAATCCGGAGTGCAGGGCAGCGGACTTTCCAGTTTCGAGCAACTGGTCGAGCTGGGGCGCATCAATCAGCAACTGGACGCCAACGACCAGCACATTGTGCGGATCGTCGATTTTCTCTGGCAATACGCCTTCGATCAACGCGCCTCCGACATCCATATCGAACCCCGACGCGACATCGGCTTCGTGCGTTTTCGCATTGACGGCGTACTGCATCAGGTCTACCAGATTCCAGCGGTCGTCATGGCCGCCATGACCAGTCGCATCAAACTCCTGGGGCGCATGGACGTAATCGAAAAACGCCGTCCGCAGGATGGCCGCATCAAGACCCGCCTGCCCAACGGCGATGAAGTGGAATTGCGCCTGTCTACGCTGCCGACAGCCTTTGGCGAAAAACTGGTGATGCGGATTTTCGATCCGGAAGTGCTGGTGCGCGATTTCGCGCAGCTGGGCTTTTCCGTGGATGACCTGTCGCGTTGGCAGGCCATGACCACCAAACCAAACGGCATCATTCTGGTGACCGGGCCAACCGGGTCGGGCAAGACCACCACGCTCTATTCCACGCTGAAACAACTGGCAACGCCGGAAGTGAATGTGTGCACCATCGAAGATCCGATTGAAATGGTGGAATCCGCCTTCAACCAGATGCAGGTGCAGGCGTCGCTGGAAACCGGCTTTGCCGAAGGCGTGCGCGCCCTGATGCGGCAGGACCCGGATATCGTCATGATCGGCGAAATTCGTGATCTGGAAACAGCGGAAATGGCGATTCAGGCGGCGCTGACCGGACATTTGGTGCTGTCTACGCTGCACACCAACGACGCGGCGACCGCCATCACCCGCCTGGAGGATCTGGGTGTGCCGGGCTACCTTATCAACGCGACCTTGCTGGGCGTCATGGCGCAGCGTTTGGTGCGCACGCTGTGTCCGCACTGTAAGAAGCCCGCGCCCATCACGGAAGTAGACCGGGAAATCTGGCGCAGTCTGCTGGCGCCCTGGAAATCGCAGGAACCGACGCAGATATTTCATCCCGTTGGTTGTCTGGAGTGCCGCATGACGGGATTTTCCGGGCGAATGGGCATCTATGAATTGTTGATAATGAGCCCGAATCTACGTAAATTGATCGGCAAGGAAACCAACATCGCCGCCGTGCGCGAACAGGCGTACCGCGAGGGAATGCTGGCGCTGCGGATTTCCGGCGCGCAAAAAGTGGCGGCGGGACTGACTTCCCTGGAAGAAGTGGCGCGCGTCGCGCCTTCCATCGACGCGGAATCCACTTGACCGCGCGGCAGCGCCTAACGCAAGCGCGCGCCGAAACGCGCCGGAGGGAACAACGCCCTTGCAAGATTTTTTGCCCGTCAACAGTCAAAGCGGGAGAGGGAAAAGCAAGGCTCCGCGCGTTTTCAGAGGCAGACGCGGCATCCCTGCGCGCACTGCCGCATCTCTGCGGGCATCCTGCGTCTTTACGGCGTAAAACAAGAACGGCGAGGCTTGAGCCTCGCCGTTCGGGCATCAAAGATAAAAGAAGGGTTACAGCACGGAAATGCGCTTACTCGCCTCGGCGGCGCGCTTGGGCAGCGTCAATTCCAGCACGCCGTCGTTGAAGCGGGCGGCAGCCTGGGTGTCGTCGATATCCTGCGCCAACTGAAAAGAGCGGGATACCTTGCCGAAATAGCGTTCGGAACGCAGTATCCGCTCTCCTTCCTTTGTTTCGCTTTGCTTTTGAATTTCCGCGCTGATGGAGACGAGGTTGCCATCCACGGTGACATGGATGTCCTCCTTTTTCACGCCGGGCAGTTCGGCATGGACTACATAGGCGTTCTCCCGTTCTTTCACATCCATGCGAATCGCGGGCGTGTTGGCAGGTGCGTTGCCCGTGTGCAAATCCATGGGACGGACGAAGAATCCGCGAAAGAGTTCATCCAGCGGATCGTGTAAGGGCGTCAAGGCATTCATGCGAGTTCTCCTTTGCAAAAAAATCAGCAAGAAATGGCCGGATTCGGCTGGAATCCCATATAGGGGCAAGCCTGCGCGTTTCAAGCGCCGGGGGACTTTCGCGCCGCGGGCGCGCAGACGCATCGCCGCAACTTTCGAGCGCTATCGCGCCCATTCATCCGGTGGAGAAGCGCAAGGGAAATGTTCGCGCGATTGCCCTTGGGCGCAGTGAACGCGCGGCGCAGTTCCTCGATGTCCGCCCGCGCCCGCCTTTCTGCGCAACCCCCCGGAACGCAAATCCCGGCAATGACGATGCGCCGAATCGGCGGCGTTACGCCACGCAATCCACGTAATAACGCCCGTCATCCTCGCCCTTGACCAATCCATGCACGTCGGTCTCAAAGCCCGGATAGGCGCGGTTGAAGTCACGGGTGAATTCGAGGTAGCGGACGATGGTGCGGTTGAAGCGTTCGCCGGGAATCAGAAGCGGAATGCCCGGCGGATAAGGAGTCAGCAGCACGGCGGTGATGCGGCCTTCCAGGTCGCCGATCGGCAGGCGCTCGATTTCCCGGTGCGCCATCCTGGCGAAGGCGTCCGCCGGACGCAGGGCAGGCTCCATGTCGGAAAGATACATCTCCGTGGTAAGCCGCGCCACATCATTTTTCTTGTAAACCGAATGAATCTCCGTACACAAGTCCCGCAACCCAACCCGCTCGTAACGGGAATATTTGGTCACGAACTCCGGCAGCGCCTTCCAGAGCGGTTGGTTGCGATCGTAGTCGTCCTTGAACTGCTGCAAGGCGGTGACGAGCGTGTTCCAGCGCCCCTTGGTGACGCCAATGGTAAACATGATGAAAAAGGAATAAAGCCCGCATTTTTCCACGATGACTCCGTGCTCGGCCAGGTATTTGGTGACGATGGCCGCCGGAATGCCGCGCCCGGCGAATTCGCCGGAAACGTCCAGCCCCGGCGTGATGATGGTGGCTTTGATCGGGTCCAGCATGTTGAAGCCGGGCGCGAGATCGCCGAAGCCGTGCCAGCGTTCGCCGGGCTTCAGCATCCAGGCTTCGCGCTCCTCGATGCCTTCCTCGGAAAGATCGTCCGGCCCCCAGACCTTGAACCACCATTGCTTGTCCTGGTTCTTCGCCCAATCCTGCCCGACTTTCCGCATGGCGCGGCGAAAATTGAGCGCCTCGGCGATGGATTCCTCGACCAGCGCCGCGCCGCCCGGCGTTTCCATCATCGCCGCCGCCACGTCGCAGGAGGCGATGATCGAATACTGCGGCGAGGTGGAAGTGTGCATCAGATAGGCTTCGTTGAAGACGTTGCGATCCAGCCGATTTGCCTCGGCGTCCTGCACCAGAATCTGCGAGGCCTGCGAAAGCCCCGCCAGGAGCTTGTGTGTGGATTGCGTGGCGAAGATCATGGATTCCCGGCAGCGCGACCGGTCGGCGCCGATGGCGTGGTAGTCGCCGTAGAAATCGTGAAAGGCGGCGTGCGGCAGCCAAGCTTCGTCGAAGTGCAGGGTTTCCACCCGCCCGTCCAGTTCCGCCTTGATGGCCTCCACATTGTAGAGGATGCCGTCATAGGTGGACTGGGTGATGGAGAGCACGCGCGGCTTGCCCTTCGCTTCGCGGGCGAAGGGGTGCGCGGCGATCTTCCTTTCGATGTTCTCCCAGCTGAATTCCGCCTTCGGGATCGGGCCGATGATGCCGTAATGGTTGCGGGTCGGCATGAGAAACACCGGAATCGCCCCGGTCATGATGATGGAATGAAGGATGGACTTGTGGCAATTCCTGTCGACGATCACGACATCGCCGGGCGCGACGGTGGAATGCCAGACGATCTTGTTGGAAGTCGAGGTGCCGTTGGTGACGAAATAGAGGTGATCGCAATTGAAGATGCGCGCCGCGTTGCGCTCGGAGGCGGCCACCGGGCCGGTATGGTCGAGGAGTTGTCCCAGCTCTTCCACGGCGTTGCAGACGTCGGCGCGCAGCATGTTCTCGCCGAAGAACTGGTGGAACATCTGCCCGACCGGGCTTTTCAGGAAGGCGACGCCGCCGGAGTGTCCGGGACAGTGCCAGGAGTAGGAGCCGTCCGCCGCGTAGTGGGTGAGCGCCCGGAAAAAGGGCGGCGGCAGGGAATC